>JALORD010000115.1 GCA_025459145.1 Pirellulaceae bacterium
CCGACGCGCTGCTTGAGTTCCGCCAGTCCCGCCACGACCCGCTGCCGCTCATTCTCGTCGGTCAGCCAGGTGATGACGTGCCGCGCCAGGTCCGACGACCGATCCCGACAGGTGGGATACTCCGGAAAGAGAACGTGCCCATGCTCGGGTGAATCGGGCCGGTACAGGCCTGTCTGGCCCGGTGCCGGATAAATATCGCCGGCCGTCAGCAGGTTCACGAGCGTGATGTAGCGGACCTTCACGAGGCTCCGCACCACGGCGTACGTCCACCATGGCACGTGATACAGAATCACGCTGGGCTTGGTGTGATACAGCAGCTCCAGCGATACCGAACCGCTGCACGCCAGACACGCCTGGGCCGACAGGATCAGCTCGGGCGTGTGTCCTACATGCACGCGAGCCTCGATTCCGGCCCGGGCGACGCAATCGCGGGCCAGTGCCGCCTGCCGCTCGTTATAGCTCGCGACCGCGAACCGCGCGTCGGGCACTGCGCGACGGACTTTCGCAGCCGCCCGCAAGAGCTGCGGCAGGTTGGCGCGCACCTCGTGCGTTCGCGAACCAGGCAGGATCGTCACCAATCGGCCGCGCTGCATGGCGAGCGAATCAAGAAACGGGTGATCCCAGCGGTGGCTGGCGAGCTCATCGAAATAGGGATGGCCCACGTACGTCGCCTGACAATCCCGCGCGCGAAACCAGGACTCTTCGAAGGGGAGCTTACACAGCGCGTGGTCGACCGTTTCGCGCACTTTGCGAACCCGCCACGAGGCCCAGGCCCAGAGTTGCGGCACGCCGTAGTAGTAAACGGGTATCCCGTGCTCCTTCGCGGCCCGTGCGACGTGCCAGTTGAATCCCGGATAGTCGATCAAGATCACGGCGTCGGGCCGCTCGTCGCGAAAGTACTGCTCGACCCGATCCCGCAGGGCGAAGAACGTCGGCAGTTTGGCGAGGACGGGAAACAGCCCCATCACCGCCAGCTCCGACATGTCTTGCAATAGGTCGCAGCCGGCCTCTTGCATCCGCGGTCCGCCGAGGCCGACGGTGTGCGCGCTCGCCTCGCGGGACGTTAGCTGGCGGATCAGATTCGCCCCGTGCAGATCGCCGCTGGGTTCCCCCACCGAGAAGAAGAGTTTCATCGGACTCCATCATCCTTGACGGTACAGGCGCAATCGGCCGCCGAGCGGACCAACCTTGGACGGGCAGCGGCGGCGGAAATACAGCTATCCAGGCGAGCAATATTGCACAGTTGGCCGATGCGACCAACCGCAACTGGAGCCGATGTAGCGGCGACGCATGGAGCCGGCGCTTTCGAGAATCTGCATTCATCCGCGTTTATCAGCGGCTGCTTATTCTGCTCGCCCCTCGCGCAACTTGAATTGCCGCCCGCGTCCCACCAGAATGGAGGGAGTCGGTACTTGGTTGGCCTTGAATAGGCTCTGTGGCGCCGCGGCTTTGCCAGGCCAACGAATGAACTGCTGATTATCTAAACTGCCGAGATTCCGCATGCTGGCCAAGCTCTACACTTTTGCGCTCTCGGGAATCGATGCGGTGCCGGTCGAAGTCGAGGTGGATGTCTCGCCGGGAGCGATGCCCAAGACCACGCTCGTCGGCCTCCCCGAAGCGGCCGTGCGGGAGAGCACCCACCGGGTCGAGCGGGCGATCGTCAACTCGGGCTTCATCCGTCCTAAGGACCGGATCGTGATCAATCTGGCCCCGGCAGAGTTGCCCAAGCAAGCGGCGTCGTTCGATCTGCCGATCACGCTCGGTATGCTCGCCGGCAGCGGTCAACTGCAGTCGGAGTTGTTTTCCGAGTACGCCGTGGTGGGCGAACTCGCGCTCGATGGAGCGGCGCGGCCGGTGCGCGGCGCGCTCTCGATGGCGATGGCGGCGGCGCGGCAGGTCGGCCTGCGGGGGCTCGTGGTCCCCGCCGAAAGCGCCAGCGAAGCGGCCGTCGTGCAGGAGATCGAGGTGATCCCCGTCGCCAGTCTGGCCCAGGCGGTCGGTTTTTTTGCGGGGGCGCTGGCGATTGATCCAACTCCCTCGCGGATCGAACAGCTCTTCGAAGAGCTCTCGCGATACGACGAAGACTTCGCCGATGTCCGAGGCCAGGAAATGGCCAAGCGGGCGATCACGATTGCCGCGTCCGGCGCACATAATCTCCTGATGCTTGGGCCCCCCGGCAGCGGCAAGACGATGCTGGCCAAGCGGGTGCCGACCATTCTCCCCCCGCTGGCCGCGGCTGAATCGATTGAAACCACGCGAATCTACAGCTCGGTCGGCCGCTTGCAGCCGGGACAGCCGCTGATGGCTCGCCGGCCGTATCGCAGTCCGCATCATACGATCAGCGAGGCGGGGCTCGTCGGCGGGGGGAACCCGCCGTTTCCCGGCGAAATTTCGATGAGCCATAACGGGGTGCTCTTTCTCGACGAGCTGCCCGAGTTCAACCGGCGGACGCTCGAAGTGTTGCGCCAGCCGCTGGAAGACGGCGTCGTGACGATCTCGCGGGCGCTCAATTCGACGACATTTCCGGCCGACTTCATGCTCGTCGCGGCGCTGAACCCGTGTCCCTGCGGGTTTCGCAACGATCCGCGGCGCGATTGCCATTGTTCGATTCCGCAAATCGAACGGTACATGGCGAAAATCTCGGGACCGCTGCTCGACCGGATCGACATTCACATCGAAGTGCCGGCGGTGCCGTTCAAGGAGCTGTCGGCCGAGCGGGCGGGCACTACGAGCACGCAGATGCGGGAGCAGGTGGTCGTCGCCCGGCAGATGCAGGATCGGCGGTTTCTGGGGAGCAAGACCCGCACGAACAGCCAGATGAACAGCCGGCAGATTCGGCAGCACTGCCGGCTGAACGAGGAGAGTCAGGAAGCGATGCGGGTCAGTGTGCACGATCTTGGCCTCTCGGCCCGAGCCCACGACAAAGTGCTCCGCGTCGCACGGACAATCGCCGACCTCGAGCAAAGCGCGGAAATCCAGCTTGCCCACATCTCGGAAGCTATCAACTACCGGATGCTCGACCGGCAGATGTTTTCATGAAGCGCTGGAGCCACTCGCATAAAGGCTCGCGACCGTTCCCTGATTCTCGCTGAGAACCGCGGCTGCGTTGCTGCTGGTGCTGGGCGCTTCCCAGAATTGCCGCGCCGGCTGGGCCAAGGCCCGAAACCGGGCGGTTGGCACGGTGACCGTTCCCCAGCGGGCCGAGAGGGGGTGGGACCAACTCGTGTAGTGATCGAGCCGAATCCCAACGAACGCGTACAGCGCTCCGCGATGTTCGAATAACTCCTCGGGCGGAAGCGGCGCGAAGTCGCCCACGACGTTGTAGGCAAAGACGAGGAGCGAGCAGAATTGGCTGCCGAGCAATTCTTCCCAGATCGCCAGGCTTTCCAGCTCGTCGCCGGTCGACCAGTTTTTCCAGTAGCTGGCCCCGGTGGGAAACCGGCGTCCCTTGATATCGACGAGCCAGTACCGCGGTCCGGGAGAGCCGACGAGAAAGTCGGGGCTTTTCAGCGACGTGCGGCGCGACGTGTGTGCCGACCCCGCGGCTACATCCGCCAAGGGACGCGCATGCTCGTCGATGGCTAAAAACGGC
Source organism: Pirellulaceae bacterium (assembly GCA_025459145.1). Lineage (GTDB taxonomy): Bacteria > Planctomycetota > Planctomycetia > Pirellulales > Pirellulaceae > CAYLLN01. The sequence continues at coordinate 3,593 of JALORD010000115.1, forward strand.
ACGCCGCGCTGGCCCAGCCAGGCCGCAAACGCCGCCTCGTAGTGATTGGATGCATTGGCCATCGGGCAGTTTCCCCGCGATTCAGCCCCGACAGTATACGCGGACTTTGGCCTGGGCTTCCACAGCTCCCCAGCGGCCATCCCGCAGCCACTTGGTCTGGACACCAAGTAGGGCTCTGGCCAACAATTTACGCATGCCGCATTCCGATTTCGATGTCGCCGCGCTCGCTCGCTACCTGCACGTCACTCCTGCGCAGGTGACGAAGCTGGCCGAACGGGGAACGGTCCCCGGGCGGCGGATTGGCGGGCAGTGGCGATTTGCCCGGGCCGAGATTCATCACTGGCTCGAGGGGCGGATCGGGGCGGCCGACGAGGCCGATCTGGCCCAGGTGCAGCATTTTCTCGACCGCGAGGCGGCCGCCCGCGAACCGGCCACGGTCGAAATCGGCGAGCTGCTCCTCCCCGCCGCGATCGCCGTCCCGCTGGCGGCCCGGACCCGCAATTCGGTCATCACGGCGATGGTCAAGCTCGCGGCTGGCACAGGTTACTTGTGGGACGCCGGCGAAATGGCCGAGGCGGTTCGCGCTCGCGAAGAACTGCACCCCACGGCTCTCGACAATGGCGTCGCCCTGCTGCATCCACGGCGGCCGCTGGCCAGTATCTTGGCTCAGCCGCTGTTGGCCCTGGGCATCACCCACCAGGGAATCCCGTTCGGTAGCGAAACGGGGCAGCTGACCGATGTATTTTTCCTGATTTGTTCGACCGACGACTCGCAGCATCTGCGAACACTGGCCCGGCTGAGCCGGCTGTTGTCGCAACCCGGTTTTCTGCCGGAATTGCGCGCCGCCTCGAGTCCCGCGGAGGTGCTCCAGGTCGTCCAGAACTACGAAACGCAAACCTCGTCCGAATGAACGGGCAATGACGCCCGACTCCACTCGGCAGCTCCACTCAGTTCGGCAGGGAAAGGATTTCCAAGTGTCAGGTCCACTGGTTTGGCTCGCGGGGGACATCCACCACACCGATTTCGCTCCGGCCGTAGCGTGGCTCCGGTCGCGGACGGTGGTGCACGAGTTGCCGAGTATTGACGCACCGCCCGACGATCCCGCGCGGCAGTTCCCGGCGGCGATCGTCCTCTGCCAGTCGCGCCCCGGTCAAATCAGCCAGGCCGCCGTCGAATCGCTCCACGCCCGTGCACCCCTCGCCCGGCTGGTGGCCCTGGTGGGGTGTTGGTGCGAGGGAGAGGTCCGCTCGGGACATCCCTGGCACGGCGTAAAGCGCATCTATTGGCATCAGGCCCTTGCGCGGCTGCCGGAAGAGCTGGGAATTACTGAGCGGCCGCCTGGCGCGAGCCACCGTCCGCGAACCGAAAACGGGATCGATGCGATACTTCGCGCGCTGCCGGCGGGAACGCGCATGCCGCCGCAGGCCGGCCTCGTTGCGATCACGACCTCCAGCCGCGACACGTATGCGGCGCTCGCCGATATTTGCTGGGCCCAGGGGCTCCGCAGTGTCTGGCAGATGCCTGGTTGGCCGTCTCAATCGCGAGGTGCCGACGCCGTCATCGTCGACGGTTGGCCGGCGGCTCCGCTCGAAACCCCCAAGCGGACGATCCTACTGGTGAACTTTCTCCGCCCCACCAATTTGCAGCGTGCCGCGCAGGAGAAAGTGGCGGCTGTCCTGGGAATGCCCCTCTTTGTGCCGGATCTGACCCAGGCGATCGAGTCGCTCGTCGGTAGACCAGCCGGGCGAGGATCGATCGGCGCGGCAGCGTGATTCCAGGCGGTTTGGGGAGGATTTCGACGAATGGCCTGCCGATAATCGATCTTGCTCCAAGCGGCGCTCGGGCGATACGATGCCGCAGTTTGCCGCGACCGCGTCCGCCGGGCCTACCTGCCTCTCGGACTCGTCGGCAAGGAGCTCGGATGCTGGCAACGAAGAAGAGACAACAACCCAGCGGCGATTCCCCCAGAGGATAAGCCGTTGGCAGAAAGTTGAGCTAGAGCCCCAGACAGCATCTCGCGCCCGACTGCAAGTACAGGCCAGGAAAGGATTCCGCGGCATGACAATCACCCTCTCCGAGGTGGCCAGGCTGGTCGAAGGCCAGCCGGTGGGGCCCGAGTCGCTTCCGATCGAGGGAGCGGCCACACTCACCTGCGCGCGGCCCGGCGAGATTACGCTGGCCGACAGTTCCCGGCTGGCGGCGCAACTGGCCCGGTCGCAGGCTTCGGCGGTGATCGTCGGCGCTGGATTCCAGCCCGCCGGCCTGCCGTACATTGTCGTTCGCGATGTGCACGCCGCGTTTGCCAAGATAGTGCAGCATTTTCGTCCGCGGCGCCCGCCGCGCAATCTGGGCATCAGCCCGCACGCCCAAATCGCCGCCTCTGCGCGCCTGTCGACGGGAGTGCAGATTCACCCGCTAGCGACGCTGGCCGATGATGTCACAATTGGGCCGCGCAGCATCATTCATTCCGGCGTGCGTCTTCTGGAAGGTTGCCAGATCGGGGCGGATGTCACGATCTTTCCGAACGCCGTCCTCTACGAAAACACGATTGTGGGGGACCGGACGATCATCCACGCCGGCGTCATCCTCGGCGCGTACGGCTTTGGCTATTCGCTGGTCGGCGGCAAACACCAACTGTCGCACCAACTGGGCCACGTCGAAATCGGCTCCGACGTCGAAATCGGCTCGGCATCTACCGTCGACCGCGGCACCTATGGGCCAACGATTATCGGCGATGGGACCAAGATCGATAATCACGTGATGGTCGGCCACAACGTGCGGATCGGTCGGCATAACCTGATCTGTTCGCAGGCCGGGCTGGCGGGCAGCGCAAGCACCGGCGACTACGTCGTGATCGCTGGGCAGGTTGGCGTCCGCGACCACGTGCACATCGGCGACGGTGCGATGCTCGGCGGACAATCCGGCGTCATGGCCGATGTGCCTGCCGGCCGCCGGGTCGTCGGTTCCCCCGCCATCGACGAGAAAGAGCAATACCACGTCTGGGCGGCGACCCACAAGTTGCCGGCGATGCGCAAGAAAATGCACGAGCTGGAGCGGCAGATCGCCGAACTCGCCAGCCGCCTGGAGGCCGAGTCGGCCGAGCACGCCCGCGATGCCGCTTGAAAACTCCTTCCCCCTTCCCCGCTGCGAATCGGGGGATTGCCGCATGGAGCCGACTGCCCACTTGCCGAATCTACCTGCCGGCTCCAAGGTCGGGCTCGTCGCCGGGTGGGGACGGTTTCCGATTGTGGTGGCCCAGTCGCTGCGGCGGCTGGGATGCGAGGTGCACTGCGTGGGACTCGCCGGACATGCCGACGCCGCAGCCTTGGCGGAAATTTGCACAAGTTACCAAGCCGCGGGAGTCGCCCGCATCGGCGCACATATCCGGTACTTCCGCCGCTGCGGCGTGACGCAAGCCACGCTGGCCGGCAAGCTGTTCAAGGATAAGCTCCTGTTCGGCCGCTGGGGATGGCTGCCGCTCGTGCCGGATCTGAAAACGATCCGCATGTTTTTCCCCTATTTCATCCTAGGCCACCGCGACCGGAGCGACGATACGCTGCTGTCCACGATCGTCCAGCAATACGCCCGCGACGGAATTCACATGGCACCCGCAACCGATTTGGCTCCCGAACTGCTCGCCCCACTTGGCACGCTCACCCGCCGCGAACCGACCGCCGCCGAGCGGCGCGATATCGCCTTCGGCTGGCAACTGGCCAAGGAAATGGGTCGCCTCGACATCGGCCAAAGTGTGGCCGTGAAGGGACGAGCCATCATTGCCGTCGAGGCGGTGGAAGGGACCGATGCCTGCATTCGCCGCGCGGGAGAACTCTGCCCACAAGGAAGCTTCACGGTCGTCAAAGTCGCCAAGCCCCAACAGGACATGCGGTTCGACGTCCCTACCGTGGGGATTGGCACGATCGAGAGTCTGGCGGCTGCCGGGGCTTCGGTCCTGGCCATCGAAGCGGGAAAGACCATCATCGTCGACCAGCCGGAGGTAGTCGCCGCCGCCAACCGGAACGCCCTGGCGATCGTGTCGCTAGTTGAGCCGTAGCGGTTAGGTGTCGGCCGGCGGTCGCAGGAGCTTGGGGCGCGGATCGGGAATTTGAACGCGGCGCTCCTGCTGCAGTTTCCACTCGGGCATTTTGGCGAGCCATTCGGCGGCCGCCTCAGCCGGGCATTCGATCAATAAGAGCCGCGGCAGTTCGTCGATGATCGTAATCCGCGGATCGCTCCGCAGCCCCGCGGGCAAGTCGTTCGGTGCGGTGCTGCCCAAGGTTGTCGCCGGGAGCGGCTGCGGTGCGGCCGACTCGGGACGACCTGACGACTGATGCAGTGTGAAGCGGGGCACGAGCGGACCTCCGCGCGGATGGGTGCAGCAACTCAAGAACTTTCAGCGGGGCAACCCTTTCCCCTCGAACGCGACTCCTCCCAGTCCGAGCCCCTGGGCGTGATCAAAGAGCAAGGCTTTGATGGCATCGGCCCGATTGGCGTTGCGCGGCATCGATTGGACTTCCGCAGACTGCGCGAGGAGCCGAGCCAGGACACCGGTCACGGCGGGACAGGCCATCGAGGTTCCACTCATTGGAGCATGGCCGCCGGGGACCGTCGAGACGACGCCGACTCCCGCCCCGGCCACGTCGAGCGCCGTGCCGACATTCGAAAAGGCCGCCAGGAAGTTTTTCGTCTCGGTGCCGAACGGCCGCTGGACGTCGCCCGCCTCGCTCGACCGCGGTGGAAACGTTCCCTTTCGGCCCACCGCCGAGACGGCAATCGCCAGATCGTCCGACGCCGGATAGGCGACCGGCTGGCGATGGTCGTTCCCCGCAGCCGCGACGATTACCACCCCCGCCTGATGCGCTTCCAAAATGGCGGCTCGCACCGCCTCGTCTTCCTGGGGCAGGCCCGTGTTTTCGTCGTGGTCGAAGCTAAGGCTCATGTTGAGCAGATCGCAGCCATCGACAATCCCCTGGCGGATTGCCTTGACCAGACCGAAGCTCGATCCCGAGTTGGCGGTCTCGTCGAAGACGCGGTACGAGAAAACCTGTGCTGCGGGCGCGACGCCGCTCATTCCCGTCGGCGCGGCACCGCGGCCGGCGATGATTCCGGCGACGTGCGTTCCATGGGAGCCGCTCGCATCAAACTCCCGCTCCGGAGCGCCCGGCACGCAGCCGAGTCCTCCGGCGACATGCAAATCGGGATGCGCGGTGTCGACGCCCGAGTCGATCACTCCCACGCGAACGCCGGCGCCCGCTTCAGGGCCGCCGACAGCGTGAAAGTGCCGGAGCGAGTCGACCCGCGCCAGGTCGAGCGGCGCCAGGTCGATCGTAAGCTCGCCGCTAGCCTGGACGTTCTTCTTCAGGAAGCTCCACAGGCCCGGCAGATCGTGCTGGGCGTAGAGCCGCTCGAACCGGGTAGCCCCGCTCGTGCGGAGCGTCGCCTGACCGTTACTGCGAGTCTTCGCCTCCACCCCGATTCCCGCCGCGAAATCGGTAAAGCCGAGGATCAAGACCCCGCCGATCGGCTGCCGCGTCTTGGCATTTCGCACTGTCACCGTGAGCTGGCGGGCCGAACGGGTCGCGGGGCTCGCCAGACGGTGGCGAATCTCGATGATCCGATTGGCTGGACGATAGAACACTTCCCGCACCGCCCGCAGTCCGGGCCGCTCGAACCGGAGCGCGGCGATCATCTCAGGCGTGCTTTCGACCAGCTTCACGCCGTTTTCGCTGGCCGACGCGACGATCTTGAAGATCGGCTCGGCCGCACTCCGCGGCAGGCGTCCCCCCACCGCCGCCCGACGGACAATTGCCCGCAATTGGCTTTGCAGCGATCGGGCGCTCGTGCCATGGGCCATCGCCTCCAAGGTCTCGCCGGCCGCGGCGCTCGCATTGTTGGCGACCGCCTGCAAACCCTGAGCAGGCAGAATCAGGTACCGCGAAGTTTGCGACATGAGTGCCTCACGATTCGCGCTCCGACGGGCGCGAGAGCAGAATTGCCGATGTGGGCCAGTGGCGAGGAGACCCCTCTCGAAGCGACTTTAGGGTAGCGATTACCGCGTGAAAACGCGAGTCTTTCGAGCGGCGCTTGCGCGCCGATGGAGCGGACTTACCGCGTCCGATATCGGATCCGCGGCTCGCGCGGAAGCGAAATGGGTGAACTGGCGAGCGATCTGAATTAGGATTGAAGCTGCCGCTTGTGACTCACTTTTCGATCCGCGTTTCGCAAGGCTCGCCGCGCGATGACCACTCCTTCTGGCGAATTGTCGTTCATGCACCGCGCGCTGGAGTTGGCCCGCGGAGGACAAGGGCTCGTCGAGCCCAATCCGCTCGTCGGCTGTGTGATCGTGCGGGATGGACAGGTCGTGGCCGAGGGTTGGCATGCGCAGTTTGGCGGCCCGCATGCCGAGATCGAAGCGCTGCGAGCAGCCGGCGAGGCGGCCCGCGGCGCGACGATGTTTGTCACGCTCGAGCCCTGCTGCCACCACGGGAAGACACCCCCCTGCACCGAGGCGATCCTCGCTGCGGGCGTTTCCCGCGTGGTCGTCGCCATGCGCGATCCGTTCCCGCAGGTCGCCGGTAGCGGCCTGAAGGCCTTGGCCGCCCGGGGAGTCGAGGTCGAACTGGGCCTGGGCGAAGATCAAGCCCGCCAGCTCAATGCGCCCTACTTGAAACTGATCCAGACCGGCCGCCCCTGGGTGATCGCCAAATGGGCGATGACGCTCGACGGCAAGATCGCCACCCGCGGCGGGTACAGCCGGTGGATTTCCGGCGAATCCGCGCGGCAGATCGTGCACCATCTGCGGGGGCGGGTCGATGCGATCATGGTGGGCCGCCGCACGGCCGAGCTCGACGATCCGCTGCTGACAGCCCGCCCCGAGGGAGATGCGCCGGCCCGCGTCGCGACTCGAATCGTCATCGATTCGCAGGCCCGCCTGGCCAGCTTCAGCCAACTCGTTCGGACCGCTCGCCAGGTGCCAACGATCATCGCCGCGGGGCCCGATGCCGAGGAGCAGGAACTCCGGCGGCTGGCTGACGCGGGCTGCGAGGTGCTGCCGTTTGTGCCGCCGTCGCACGCCGAGCGGCTCTTGCAACTGCTCGACGAGCTGGGGCGCCGCCGGATGACGAATGTCCTGGTCGAAGGAGGCGGGCAGCTGCTTGGTTCGTTGCTCGACGCGCGGCAGATCGACGAAGTCCACGCCTTCATCGCGCCCCAGCTCTTCGGCGGCCACGAGGCCCCCGGCCCCGTCGGCGGCGCGGGGGTCGAGCAGATTGCCGACAGCCTGAAGCTCACCGGCGTGCATATCAACGCGATCGGGACCGACCTGTACGTCTCAGGACGCGTCGCGCATTAGTGAGCGGACGTAAGCCGAGGGGTGTTTTATCCAGGCAACGGGCCGCAGATTGACGCAGATGAACGCAGGTCCGGCAGCCAAGATATTGGCAGCTGCAAGGGTGCTGCACCCTCAATCTGCGCCGTTCGGCATTCATCTGCGGCAATTTCCTTCCGTCGCCTTCGCCGACACCACCCCTAGGTCGTTTGTAACAGAGGTGGGATTCTGAGCTTGACATCTACTGGCCGACCAGTAGGATTGGCGGCAGAAGTACTGGCCGGCCAGTAGATGTGGCTGCAGCCCGCGAAATGCCGCTCGTGCAATCTCGGAGGTCCTAGCTCGTGGACGTGGTTCCTACCGAACGTGAACTCCAAGCGCTCAAGGTCCTCTGGCAAGCGGGCCGGGCCACCGTGCGCGAGATCACCGCGGCGATTAACCGGCGGGGCCAGTCGCTGGCCTACACGACCGTTCTCAGCCTGCTGCAAGTCATGGAGCAGAAGGGGCTCGTCGGCCACGAAGCGAGCGGCAAAGTCTACTCGTACTTTCCGCGGGTCGAGCGCGACGCGATCTATCGCACGCTCGCCGGCGGCTTTCTCGAGCGGGTGTTTGACGGTGCGATGGACGAGTACCTCGTGCATGCGCTCGAGTCGAAGCCGATCTCCCCGGCAGAACTCGCCCGCCTGGAGGCCCTGATCGCCGAGGCCAAACAAGCTCGCGGCAAACGAGGCAAATCGGAGAAATCGCGATGAACGCAGCTGGGATCTGGCTCGCGACTTGGCTGGCCGAGTTTTTGACGGGTGCGACCGTGCTGCTCGCGGCGGCGATCCTCGTCCGGGCGATGTTCCGGCAGCCGGCGGCGCGCGTCGCCGTGGCCTGGTCGACCTGCGTCGGAATTCTGCTGCTGGCCGTGCTGCTCGCGTGGCGCGATCGGCCGCGGGTGGCGCTTGTCGATGTAGCCAGTCGCTGGCGCGCGGCTGAACCGGCTGTTTCTGCAGAGCCGCCATCGGCAAGGTATTCCGACCCGAGCCCGGTCGCAGCCTTGCCGTCGATCGTCGAAACCGACACCGCCGTGATTGCCGAGTCGATCACGATGACGCCAGATGTCGAAACTGCGGTCGCCGTAAATGCCGACAATCGGGGTGTTGTATCGCGGCCGCGACTATTCGCCCCCTG
>JALORD010000542.1 GCA_025459145.1 Pirellulaceae bacterium
CGGCGACGGCCGCAGTGGGACTCGAGCCCTCGTGGCCGAACCCAAGGTCATTCTCTTCGACGAACCGCGATTCAACCGGCACGGCGAATTGGCGATCGTCCGGGGATGGTTCGAGACGGGCGAACACAGGCTCCCGTTGACAACCGCCGCGCCGCGGCCAATCGAGTCGATTGCTGAGGATTTGGAATTGCTCGGCGCGCCGCTGCCCCCTGTCCGTTTGGGAGTGCACGATGTGCTTGCGCTCCTCTCCAAGTCATCGCTGCAGTCGATGTTTGGCGACGTGCGGGAGGAGTTTGCCAACTGGCGAACACTCCACGATCAGAGCCCGCAGCGGACGTTGGACGAGATGTTTCGCTATGGAACGGCTGACCGCACGGTGGTGGCCGATGTCTGGACACTCGGCGATCCGCACCAGAGTCCCAACTATCGCATCGTCCGCAGCCGGGAGATTCCCTTTCAGATTGTCAATGTGCGGATCACGACCCGGCTAGGAGTTACGCTGACCGCAGAAGTGGGGGATGTGATCACGACCGACGCGGACGAATTGAAGACCCTGGCTCTGCCGGATGCCAAACTGTGGGAAACCCAAAGAGCCGCGCACGAGTCGGAAGTGGAGCTGGCTCGCCGTAAACGGAATGCGCCGGCGCCGAAGGCAGTCGTACCTCGAACCCGGCCGACCGTCCCTCGCCGCCGATAACAATCGACCGGCCGGATCCAAGTACCAGCAGCAGTCCCTCGCCGTCGACTCAAGCCAACGCTAAGTTGAACGCATGAGCGATCGCGAGAGCCAGCGGGAACCGGCGGGGGTTATTTCGCTGCAGTTTGCCGACTTTGCCGAATTCATGCGCGAAGCGGCGCGGCGGCAGGGGCAGGTCGAGCGGCGCGAACCGGCTCCGCCCTTCTACCGCGTGGCTTTAGGCCTCGAGCCGATCCAACTGGGCGACGTCGAGTTTCGCATCCTGATGCTGCTCGCCAGTCAGCCGTATCGGCCGTTCAGCCGGCAAAAAATCGCCTTGGCGGTGACGAGCGACCTGGCGCAGGTCACCGAAGAGACCGTTGACCAGCACATCGCCTCGCTGCAGTCGCAATTGGGCTTTTTCCGCGACTACATCCAAAAGGTGCCCTACATGGGGTATCGGTTCAAGGCATAGCATCCAATGGGCATCGGGGCGTCAATTTCCGCGTGGCCAGGGTGCTGACTGGATTCAGTGGCGGCAGGCAGATGCTAAACTGATCCATCGATGGACTGGCGTGATCCCCTGTTCGGCCATCCTGGTGGATTTCTCTCCGAGGTACTTTGTGGCACAACTCAACCTTACGCGGCGGGAGTGGAAACGTTTCAAGGATGATAACAACCTCTCCGATGCTGGGTTTTTCAAGAAAGCAAATGTTGGCCCCCTGATCGACGAGTTCCACAAAATGGGCGAGCGTTGGCACGCCGAGGACGGCGATTCAACCGACGGCAGGAAATTCCTGAAGGCGATCGAAAAGCTGCAGAAGGCATTCGGAAAGTTCATCAAGAACAAGGCGGCCAAGCAGGAACTGTCGCGGGAGGTGTACCAACAGATTGTTCAGTGGCGCAAGGACCTCGAGGATGTGGGGGACGAACTGGTTGATTTCATGCGACTCCACGCCAAAAGCGGCGGCAACACGCGCGATGCCGAGATCATGAGCAGAAAGCTCGACAAGATGTTTAACTTCTGAGGCAGCCAGGGCAAGCAGTGCGGGCCAGCAGGCCACTCGCGAGACCGAGCGTCACAAGGCCAATACCATGTGGGATCGACTCGCGCAAGAATGCCGCTGGATCGCCGGGCGTTGTCGCCGCCGGCTGCGCTGTGCGGTGGCGTTTTCGCTCGCTTTCAAAGCTCTGAACCTGATTTTCCTGGCGCCGCTGGCGACTGGAATTCTGCGGCTGTGCCTGTCGCTCTGGGGGCGAGCCTCGGTCGGCAACTTTGAGCTGGCGACGTTCTTCCTCTCGCCGCCGGGGCTGGCCGCGCTGCTTCTGGTCGGTAGCGTCCTGGTGGCGTCGCTCTATTTAGAATTGGCGGGGCTGCTGCGGCTCCTGGCCGACGATCGCCTGCATTGGTGGGAAGCGTTTCGGAGTTCCACGCGGCTGTTTCCACGGGTGGTGCAGTTGGGTTTCTGGCAATTGGCGATGTACGTGGCGCTCGCCATGCCGTTTTTGGCCGGGATCGCGGCTGCGTATTGGTGGTTTTGGAGTGGGAAGGATCTCAACGGGCTAATCATTGTCCAGCCGCCCGAGTTCTGGTGGGGCGCTGGCATCGCCGCGGCTTTGCTCGCGGTCTATTTGCTGGTGGCGCTGCGACTCTTTCTGCGTCAGCTGTATGCCGTGCCGATCTTGATCCTGGAGCCGGGGACGAACGCGCAAGCGGCCTTGCAGCGGAGTGCCGAACGATCGCGCGGCACATTGGGACGCGCGGCTGCCGCTCTGGCGCTGTGGTTGGTTGGCCAAAGTGTGCTTGCCGCGGTCATTTTGTCCGCGCTCGGTTTCGTGCTTCAATTCATCCTGGACCGGAGCGGTTCGTCGATCACGCGGGTGGTGCTGGCGACGCGAGTTGTGCTGGGGCTGCAACTGGTCGCCGTCAATCTGCTCAGCGTGCTGGCCAACATCAGCCTGGTGGGCGTGATTCTGGCACTCTACCGGCAGGTCGCACCGGTTGGAACCGTGGCGGAAGCATCGCTGGACGAAGTCGTTCGGAGACCGCTGCGGAGAATACCGCTCGGCGGATTTTTGGCGAGCGGGCTTGTCGTGGTTACCGCTGCGGCGTTCGTCGTGAGCCTGCTGTCGCTACGCGGTTTAAAGCTCCACGAGACGCTCGAGATCACCGCCCACCGGGCCGGCGCCACCGCAGCCCCGGAAAACACGGTTGCCGCCCTGAGGCAGGCGATCGTCGACGGAGCCGATTGGGCCGAGATCGATGTGCAGCTGACCGCCGATCAGGCGCTCGTGGTCATGCACGACATCGACCTGGCCCGCGACGGCGGAGGCAACCGACGGGTCGACAGTGCCACACTCGCCGAGATTCAGGCCCTCGATGTCGGGACGTCGTTTGGACCGCAGTTCGCCGGCGAGCGGATCCCGACCCTGGCCGACATGCTGTCCGCGGCGGGGGACCAGATTCGCCTCAATGTCGAGCTCAAGCCGCACAGCAAGGCGAACGGCCACGAGCTTACACGGCGGGTCATCGCCGAAATTCGCGCCGCGGGCATGCTCGACCGCTGCCGGCTCTGTTCGCAGTCGTACGAAAGCCTGCAACTGGCTCGGCAACTCCAGCCGCAGCTCGAAGTCGGCTACATCGTGGCGACGGCAGTCGGCGATCCGACGAAGCTCGAGGTGAACTTCCTGATGGTCAAAAGCAATCTCGCGACCCGCCGTTTCGTCGATCGAGCCCGCGCTCGCGGAATCGATGTCCACGCCTGGACGGTGAACGACCCGGCCCAGGTGGGCCCGCTGCTCGACGCGGGGATCGCCAACCTGATCACCGACGACCCCGCCCGCATGCGCCAGCGCCTCGAGGCGGTAGCGATCTGAACGTGAGTCCGGCGAATTGCATCGAAAGCGCCGAGCGGCATGGTATCTGCAGTATTTTCGGGCGAATTGCTTTCGACCGGAAATCGCCCCATGTTTCAAACCATTCGGCAGACCCTGACCGAGTTTTCGCAGGACGAATGCCCGCGGTTGGCGGCGGCGATGGCCTATTATGCGATTTTTTCGCTTCCCGCGCTGCTGGTCCTCGTCGTGGCCATTGCCGGGGTGGCGGCGGATGGCGAGCAGGTTGGTCGTCGGTTGACCACTTTCTTCGAGCAGTCGCTGGGCCAGAAAGGCGCGGAACAGATCGACACCATGCTGCTGGAGGCCAGCCAATCGGGGCGCGGATGGTGGGGCTCCGCCGTGGGCATCGTGTTACTTCTGGTCGGAGCGACTGGCGTACTCGCGGAGCTACAGACCGCGCTGAATCGGGTCTGGGGAGTTCAGCCAGCCGACGAGCTGGGAGGCCTCCGCGGTTTTGTGACCAAACGCGTTTTGTCGCTGGGGATGGTGCTGGGGATTGCGTTTTTGCTGCTCGTGTCGCTTGTCCTTAGCTGGCTTTTGGGAGAGTTCGGGGGGTGGATGCGCGGTTGGCTGCCGAAGTGGCTTTCCGGTGGAGTCTTGGAGGGACTCGATGTGGTCGGCTCGCTGCTGGTGATCGCGCTGCTGTTTGCGGCGGTTCGCTGGCAATTGTCATGCTGTGGATCTACTACTCGGCGATGATCTTTTTCCTCGGGGCCGAGTTCACCCAGGTGCTGACAACGGCGAGCGGACGGCAAATGACGCCCGAACCGGGCGCCCGCCTGGCGATGTCGAAATCATCCAATCGCCAGCTCGATTAATTCCGCCAAGTTGAGTTGGGTGACAGCGTCTCTAAGGTGGATGGGCGCGTTGGAATTTCCCTTCGAAAGGCCGCGATCGTACTTTGGGGGGGCAGTCGTGCCGGAGCGGCAGGTGACGAAAGTTGTTGCTGCGACGGAGTTTGCAATGGCTGGCCAAAGCACCTGTTGGGGTGAAAAATTGTTTGGGTTTTTGCGATTTTACATAAGTGGTTGCGGCAGCAATCTTTGTGGCCAAAATGGCTCCGGGGGCGCGGAGAGGTTGTGGTATACTCGCACCCCGGTGAAACACTCGGCGGCGTAGGTGCGCGATTTGGGGTGTGGGACGATGCGGTGCGTCGTCACTGCCTGGCTCTTTGCCACTGGCTATAAATCGACACGGTGTAGTCGACCCTTGGCTTCGACCGACGACTCGCGAGTGATGAGCAGGCGAAGGTCTGCGCTGATTTAAAT
>JALORD010000116.1 GCA_025459145.1 Pirellulaceae bacterium
CGAAGTGCTGACCGTGATCGCTTCGATCGGCTGTATTACGATGCTGCTGGGAGCAACGATCGCGTTCACGGCGGTCGATATCAAGCGCGTCCTCGCCTATTCCACCGTCAGCCAACTCGGCCTCATGATGCTGGCCCTGGGGGTCGGCGGCTGGGTCGCTGGACTCATGCACCTTGTGACGCATGCGTTCTTCAAGAGCATGCTCTTCATGTGCTCGGGCTCGGTGATCCATGCTGTGCACACCAACGACATGCGGCTGATGGGGGGCCTCTACAAGAAGATGCCCGTCACGGCCCTCACGATGCTGATCGGCTGCCTGGCAATTGCCGGAGTCGCCGTGCCGTTCGTGGTCGGCTTCAGCGGCCACTACTCGAAGGACGCCATTCTCGAACAGGCGATGTCGTTCTGGCGCGTCAACGGTTCCGCGTGGTCGGGCACTTATTTCGTGCTCGCCTTGGCCGGTGCGGCCATGACAACGACCTACATGTTCCGGATGTGGTTCATGACGTTCGTTGGCGAACCGCGCGATCCCGAGCGTTACAGCCACGCCCATGAATCGCCTCCCGTAATGGTGCTGCCACTTGTGGTCCTCGCCGTCCTGGCGACGAGCGTCGCCTGGGATTTCAGCTACTTGGGCTACTTCCTGATCGCCGGCGGATTTTTTCTGGTCCGCGGCGTACAGCAAGGCTGGTTCAAGGGCTCGTCGCACGGCGGGCATGGGCATGATGATCACGGGCACGAACATGACGACGGACACGGAGATCACGGACATAGCGCGGCGCACCACGACAACCACGGTCACGGCGCTCACAGCCACGATCACCACGCGGAGCCAATCGCTCCGCCGCTAACCTGGGCTTGGGCCGGCACGATGCTCCTTGCCACAGTCGTGGGCGGTCTCGCCATTCAAAGGCTGGTCTTACAGCCGACGTTGGCAAATTCGTCGGCGATGACGCTGAACCTGACGGGTCTTTTGGAAGATGCCCGTCCCGCCGGAACGCTCAAGCCGATGACCGGCCAGTGGCTCGCCTGGACTTGGCCGAACGAACACGACAGCCACGCTGATGCGATCAAGATCCCGGTCACGCTGATGGCGACTGGCACCTGGGTGGCAGGAATCCTCTTGGCCGCTTCACTCTACTGGTGGGGCTATATGAATCCGGCCGATGTTCGGCGGCAGTTTGCGCCGATCTACACGCTCCTTTGGAATAAGTACTACTTCGACGAGCTGTATCAGGCTTTGTTCGTGCAGCCGACGATGGTGCTCGCCCGCGTGGCGTCGAGCATCGACAAATCGTGGCTCGATGGGTTCATCGACTTTCTCGCCAAGGCCACCATCTGGTTCTCGGACGCGTTCGAGGCCGTGGCCGACCGCACAATCGTCGACGGCCTCGTCAACCTGTTTGCGGGTTGGACGTATTCGCTCGGAACCAGCTTGCGGGCGGTGCAAACGGGCCGACTGCGTCAGTACGTGATGTTTATCGTCGTGGGTGCGATTGCGATTTTTGTCCTGATCAGCTTTTTCTGGAGTCCGACCTTGGCTCGCTAAACTGGCGCCGACCGTACGGGCGGCGTTCTGGGCCAGCGAGTGCTTGAGCCAACTACCATTATCCAGACCGGGATTTTGCCGATATGTCCGCCGCGTTTTTGCTCTCCCTCATCGTCTTCCTGCCCGCCCTCGGGGCGCTCGTCCTGGCCTTTATGCCCAGCGAGAACAAGGAAGGGATCCGGCTGGTGACGCTCGGCATCACGATCGCCGTGCTGGCGCTCGTCGTTGGCGGACTAATGCTGCCGCCCGACTATACCGGCGGCTGGAACGAAGGGCTCAGTTTTGACACTTCCAAGGCCGAGGTGCAGAACGTCGTCAATCTTCCTTGGATTCCCTCCTTCCAGATTCAGTACTTCCTGGCCCTCGACGGGATCAGCATTCCGCTCGTCATCCTGACGGCATTCGTCACCGTCCTGGCGATGGGGGCCAGCTGGTCGATTACCAAGCACGTCAAGGCTTACTGCATCCTGTTCCTCCTGCTCGAAACGGGCATGCTAGGCGTGTTCGTCTCACTCGACTTTTTCCTGTTCTATGTGTTCTGGGAAGTGATGCTCCTGCCGATGTACTTCCTGATCGGCGTTTGGGGCGGCCCGCGGAAGGAGTACGCGGCGATCAAGTTCTTCCTCTACACGCTGCTCGGCAGCGTGCTGATGCTGATCGCGATTTTGATGCTCTACTTCGGCAGCGACTTGCGGGGGCTCACCGATGAGCAACTCGTCGCGTCGCATGTAGTGGCAGCCGCGGATTCGCCCGCGCTCGCCGTGATTCGCGAGAGCACCACGCCGGTCCACACGTTCAACATCCTGGCCCTGCAGCAGATCGGCCAGTCGACCGAACAGTTCAGCCGGGATCTGCAGTGGTGGTGCTTCCTCCTGCTGTTCATCGGTTTTGCGATCAAGGTGCCGAGCATTCCGGTCCACACGTGGCTTCCCGACGCGCACGTCGAGGCTCCCACGCCGATCTCGATGATCCTGGCGGGGGTGCTGCTCAAGATGGGCGGCTACGGCATTATCCGCATCTGCTACCCGATCTGTCCTTTCGGCGGCTACGACTTGATGTGGGTCGTTTGCGGACTGGGGGTGGCGAGCATGATCTATGGCGCGTTCGCGGCACTCGCCCAGAAAGATTTCAAGCGGATGGTGGCCTACAGCTCGGTGAGCCACATGGGCTACGTCGTGCTAGGGTTGGGCGTCTGGTCGGCCTTGGCCCGCAACGGCTATAACCCGTTCTACTGGGACATGGGCATCAAGGGCGCCATGTTCCAGATGATCGGCCACGGGGTGAGCTCGGCCGGCATGTTCTTTATGGTCGGCATCATTTACGACCGGGTCCATCACCGCAATCTCAATGAATTTGGCGGACTGTTCGGCAAGATGCCGTATTACACGGCGATGGCGATGGGGCTGTTCTTTGCGGCCCTGGGCCTGCCAGGATTGTGCGGCTTTCCCGGCGAAGTCTTTGTCGTTCTCTCGGTGTGGAAATTCAGCCCGCTTCTGGCAATTCTGTCCGCTTCCGTCGTTATCCTCACGGCGGCCTATATCCTATGGGCCTTGCAGCGCGTTTACCTGGGGGCCGAGTACAAAGGACCGCATGAGGACCACATCACGCCGAGCAATTTTCGCGAGAACCTGATCGGCACCACGCTGCTGGTGTTTGCCATCCTGTTTGGCATCTTTCCCTATCAATTCCCCGGCGGAATTCCTTCGGTGCTGAAATACATGGACGCCAGCATCGATGCCCAGGCAAATGCTTTGGCCGATTGGACGCGCGATGTGGCAGACGCAGATTTGCCGGCGCCGTCGGCAGCCGCAGAGACGGCCGAGCTGACTCCGCCTGCGTCCACCAAACTTGCCGTGGAACCTGTCCACGTCGAGAAAGCTCCCTCCCTGGAACTCTAGTCGGCCGCCCGCGAAAGATATTCAGCCGTGAACCTCCACGACCTCGTCAGCCAACTGATCATCGACAGCAAAGGGGCGGCGGACGTCTTGATGACGCCCGACTCCAGCCTCCGCGCGTTTTTGCCGGAGATTGTGATCTGCCTGACGGTCGTCGCGATGCTGGCGATTCGCATTCCCCGTATTGGGCGGCGGGTCGACATGTTCTGGGTCGCCCTGGCGGGTGCCTGCCTGGGGCTCTACTTCGCCGCTCCGTGGGCGCTGCTGACGGTGTCCGATGCTGCAAATCCAGCCACCGTCACACGGATGGAAATCTTTACGGGGATGCTGGTCTACGACACGTTTGCCGTGTTCGTCCGCTCGGCACTGTTCTTGTTCCTCGTTCTGTTTGTCGTGTTCACGCGGCTGTCGGGAATCCCCGACCACGAGGATTCGCCCGATATTTACACACTCGTGTTTGGCGCGACGCTGGGAATGTGCCTGATGGTTTCGGCCAACCACCTGTTGATGGTGTTCCTGGGGGTAGAGATGGCCAGTGTCCCGTCATACGCCCTAGCCGGAATTCTGAAGGGAAGGCGCAAGGCCAGCGAAGCCGCCCTCAAATACTCGATCTACGGGGCCGGTGCGGCAGGCGTGATGCTCTACGGCATTAGCCTTGTGGTAGGGTTGCTCAATACCGCCCATCTGCCGACCATTGGAATGACGCTGGCGGAGAAGTTCAGCGGCGGGCTCGCCACCGTTGACCCGGGCGAATTGATGGTCCTGGCGCTGGCCGGGCTGCTCATCGGCGTCGGTTTGGCGTTTAAGCTCTCCGCAGTGCCGTTCCACTTCTGGTGTCCGGATGTCTTCGAAGGGGCCACGGCGGAAGTGAATGCCTTCCTCAGCGTCGCTTCCAAAGCAGCCGCACTCTCTTTGCTGTTGCGAGTGGCGATTGGCTTTGGGGCGACGGTTCCCGAAGGGGTCGCTCCGGGAGTTCGGACCGCGGAGAGCGAAACATTGTCGACCCCAGAACAGCAGGTGACCGGGCTGTTTCGCGTCGTGGACGATCCGGTGACAGCCGGGGCTGGCGGAGCAGGAGAACAGGCCGCACCAACTGCGGCAGAGGAGACGCCAGCTCCCTCCGCCGCGGCCAACGAGCCACCAACAGCAGAGTCCCCTGCGACAGCCGGCGAGTCGTCGGCTGACGGCGCGGTCGCCGGTACCGTGCAGGAAGCAACCCAGACGCCGAGTCCGGCAGCCGAGCCCACGGTGGCCCTGGCGCCGGTCCGCTCGTTTATCGCCAAGCTGATCGCCTTCTTCGCCATCATCACCTGCACGTTCGGCAACCTCGCAGCCTATGGTCAGTCGAACATCAAACGCCTGCTGGCCTATTCGACGATTGCCCATGCCGGCTACATGATGATGCCGGTCTCCGCGGCTGTCGCGATGGCGGGCATCGACCCCGCTGCCTCTTCGCAGGCGGTAGCAGGACTGGCGATCTACATCGTCGTCTACCTGTTTATGAACCTGGGCGCTTTCGCGGTGGTTGCATTTCTTCGCAATGCGATGCGGAGCGAGGAGATTGCCGACTACGCAGGGCTCATCCGCCGCTGCCCGTTGACCGTCGTTTGTTTTGCCTTGATCCTGTTCAGCCTCGTGGGACTGCCGCCGCTGTCGGGATTCATCGGCAAGTTTGCGATTTTTGCTTCGCTCGTTGAGGGCTGGCAAACGCTGGAAGCGGCCGGCGAGCCGGGCTTCTATCTTTTGCTCCTCGTGATCGTGGGGGGCATCAATACGGCGATCAGCCTGTTCTATTACCTCCGCGTGGTCAAGGTGATGACGATTGATCCCGAGCCCGCCGATCGGCCGCCGCTAGTTTACTCCGATGTTTCGCTGGCGGGCGCGTATCTGTGGCTGATTACGCTTCCCACGGCGGGGCTCATCGTCACCTGGGATTGGCTGAGTGAGATGGCCAATGCAGCCGCCCGCAATTTGATCTCTTGAGAATCCTGACGATGGCGCAAGTTCGTACGATCGACATCTTGAATCGCCTATACATGCTGCACTATCGGTCGTTGCCGGCGTACCTGCACTATGCACCGCCGGACCGAATCCGCAACCATCCGCAGGCCCGCGAAGTGCTCACGCAGATCGTCACCGATCAGGCGGCCACGGCCGACAGGTTCGCGACCATGATCCTGGACGAAGGTGGCACCGTCGTACCGGGTGAGTTTCCGATGTGGTTTACCGGATTGCACGATCTCTCGGTAGAGTACCTTGTGAAGCAACTTATTGAACGGCAGGAGAAGTTCATTGCCGCTTGTGAAGGGCTCGCCGATCAGCTGACCACGGCGCCATACGCTCAAGCCGCGGCCCGCGAGGCGGTCGGCGAGGCTAAGGGGCATCTCGACAACCTGAAAGAGCTGGTCACAGCCGGGTCTGTCGCGGCTTAGCCAACGGGTGCCGCGGCCCGTCAATCCGGCCCGCCAGCGGCGAATACCGGCGGTCAGGGCGACTCATTCTCAATACGTTGCGGCCTGTTCTCCTGGCGTGGAGCTTCATCGTGAAGCCGGATCGCGAAATCCACGGTCGCGCCGCCAGCGGCGATCCGGAGCTGACGCTCTTCGATACGCACGCGCATCTGGCCGACGAGCAGTTGACCGCTGATCTGACTTCGGTCCTGGCGCGGGCGCAGCGGACCGGTGTGGGGCAGATTCTGGCGGTGGGAACGACGCTGGGCTCGTCGCGAACCTGTCTGCAGATTGCCCGCGATTTGCCAGGCGTGCTGTCGTCGGCGGGAATTCATCCCAATCACGCGGCGGAGGCCGAGCCCGGCGATTGGGACGAAATCGTAAGGCTGGCGGGGGAGGAGAAGGTCGTCGCCCTCGGGGAGACGGGGCTCGACTTGTATTGGAAGGATGTACCGCTCGCGGTCCAGCAGGACTACTTCGATCGCCATATCCGCCTGTCGCAGCAACTCGAACTGCCGCTAGTGATCCACCTCCGCGAGACGGCGGCCGAGATCCTGAAAATGCTCACCGAGGCCCGCCGCCGCGGTCCGCTCCGGGGCGTGATGCACTCGTTCACCGGCACGGCGGAACAGGCCCGCGAGTTTCTCGACCTGGGGCTGGCGATCAGTTTTGCCGGCATGGTGACCTACAAAAAGTCGGCGGCCCTCCGCGAGGTAGCCCGCGCGGTGCCGATCGATCGACTCTTGGTCGAGACCGATTGCCCCTACCTCTCGCCGGAACCGGTCCGCGGCCAGCGGCCCAATGAGCCGGCTCATGTCTTCTACACTGCCGCCTGCATCGCGGAAGTGCGTTCGCTCACGCTCGCCGAGTTCGCGCGTCGCACGACCGCCAACGCGCAAGCCCTGTTTCGCCGCCCCGTTTAAGAGGCAAAAACAGAACGGCGATCGCAGCGGCGGCGCGCAGCGGCGTTCAGTCATCCCACGAGTCGCCCGAATGGGGCGGCCCGACCTCGACCTTGACGACAACTTTCCGCACAAGGTTGACCGCCGGGATCGACTCTCGGCGGGCGTCCGTCGACTCCAGTTGCACTCCGGGTAGATGCACGTCGCTTGGTGAGAAGATGGCAAACGTCCCCGCGGGTACGTAGAAAAAGTCGCCGGTTCCCTGAAAAAAGGCCACGTCCCGCTCCACGTCGTGCGCCTCGCTGACCGTCATGCGGTTGCGGGCATTCCAGCCCATTCGTTCAGCTCCCGACACCACCAATTGCACGTCCCAGTAGCGCCGATGGGCCTCAAATTTGAGCTCCGTCGCCGGCTTAGGCTCGTATTCATGGACCAGGGCGAACAGCCGCTCGCCGTCGATGACGGTTTTCCCGATCGGTAGCTTTGTCAGATCGGTCCCTTGGAGAAAGTCGAGTGCCGTCGCGAGGCCGGCGGGCAGACCGCGATACAGATACGCGTTCGACAACAAATCGAGGATCATAAGGGCACTTGTGCGGCAATATCGGGACCGATCACGGAGGCAGGAATCTCCGAGGTGTACCCGAAACCACTCGTCTCGGATAGAGTGCGCAAGCGCTCCGCCCGCTAGAGGCCCGCAAGCACCCGCAGCCATTCAGGATGCATCGATGTCCCATCCCTACCAGCAAACTCCCTATCAACAGCCCCCTTACGGGAACGCGCCCTTTCCGCAAGATCGCCAAAAATCGGGTAGCGGCTGTGGGTGGGGCCTCTTGATTGGCTGCCTTGGTGCCGTGGTCCTGGCAATCGTCCTGTGTGCGGGCATTGGCCTCTATGTGAGGAACAACGCCGACAAATGGATCGCGGGGATCGTACGGGAAGGAATTGTAGCCGTCGTTCGCGAATCCGAGATTCCGGAGGCGGAAAAGACGGAGGTTATCGCCCAGATCGATCGCGTCGTGGATGCGTACAAGGCGCGGAGGATCAATCAGCAGGACCTCGAAGGGATCTTCGAACAGTTGCAGGAGTCGCCGGTCTTCGTGCTCATTTCCGTCTGGGGGATCGAACAGGCGTACCTTGCGCCCTCCGGGCTTACCGCCGAGGAAAAGGAGGCCGGGCGGCTCGTCGTGCAGCGGTCGATGCGCGGTGTGGTCGAAAAGAAAATCTCGCAGGAGTCCCTTTCGGCCGCCATTCCTAGCAATGGCCAAGTTGGGCAAAACGGCGAGTCTGCAGATGGGTTGCCGCCCGGTGAGGACGAACTCCAAAAGTCAGTTCCGCCGGTCGGCGGTCCGGAGAGGCAATTGACCGACGACGAGGTACGGCAAATGCTCGCCAGACTGAAGCAATTGGCCGACGATGCACAAATTCCGGCAGAGCCATATATCGTCGATATCGGCGACGCGATGAAACAAGTGGTCGACAAAGCGCTGGCCGGCAAAGAGTAACTGCCAGGACCACTGGCCGGGACGTCAAGAGGGAGTCCAGATCGTTTGGCGCGGAGCGGCAGGCAATGTTCCTGTCCGTCGCGCCTTGATGCGTACATACGGTGCGACGAACTGGCTCCGATGTTCGAAACTGCCGGGAAGCGCATCGAGCCGGGCATGCAGGGGCTCGACCAGGTCTTCGATCACAAATCCGGCCCTGCACAGGAGGCCCAGCAACTCCTCCCAGCGGTGTAGATACTCGAGTGTTCCTTCTTCGCGATGGGGACTGCCCAAAACCGGCGGAAGCGGGCCGCTCCGATAATAAGGTTCCGTCAATTCGTACCCGCGAGCTGCGGGGGTGATGTCGGCCTGCAGGCTGGTCGGGGACTTGTGCTGACTGATATAGAGTCCCCCAGCCCGGGTGACCCGAGCGATTTCGCGATAGACGGGGGCCACTTCAGGCAAATAACACGTACTGACCGGATGGATGACGAGGTCAAACTCGCCGGAGGCGAGCATGCCCAAATCGTCCATCGACGCCTCCACCGTGCGCAGGTCGAGTCGCCGTTCAACCGCCACTTGGCGATCGAGTTCGAGCATCGCGGGGCTCAGATCGACGACCGTTACGTTCGCTCCCGCGGCAGCGTAGAGCGGACCATGCTTTCCCCCTCCCGCCGCGAGACAGAGGAGCTTGCGCCCGCGAATGCTCGTACCCAGCCACCCAATCGGATCGACCTTGCGCAGCGGATCGGCAAAGTCCTCGTCCCGTGCTGGACGGGTGAATCGCTGCCTCCGCGCAACCATGGCGTCCCAAGCGCGGCGGTTGTGTTCGGCAGACATGAGCTTTTGGCAATAGCGGAATGGAAACCGAAGTGCAGCGATTGCGCCCATCTAAGTCGGCGAATCGTCAATCGACCACGCGTCGCCATGATAGCCGAGTCCAGTTTCAACCCAACGTGGGTGCACAAAATTGACTGCTGACTTACGAGAACTTGGCAGACAACCGATCGGCTAGCCTGCACTGAGCCGAGCGGCCGTTTGCCGAGACGCCGGTGCGTTGCTTATGACCTCGTGCTCAGGGAGCGGCAAGCGTATCGTAAACGTTGTTCCCACGTCCGGGGTGCTATTTGCCTCGATGACTCCATGATGCGCTTCGACAATGGCTCGACAGATGCTCAATCCCAGGCCGCTCCCTCGAGCACCGTCATCGCGCGCGCGCGACTTGTCAGCCCGATAGAAACGTTCAAAGATCCGCGGGAGATCCTCGGGGTTGATGCCGACTCCAGTGTCGCTGATCTGCAACTCCGCGGATTTTCCAGACGCGGCGCGCACAAGGCGTATCGTCACTTTCCAATCGTTCACTTCGGATGATGCGGCGGGCTTCTCAAGCGACTGACCGCGTGCCGCCGTGAATTTAATGGCGTTGTCGAGGAGGTTGTTGAGGACCTGCCGCAAGTGGTTGCGGTGGCCGAGCAGCGTGACTTCGTCGAGTCGTTCAATTCTCAGCGCTACCTCTCGCTCTTCGGCCACGCCTTCGAACATTTCGACTGCCTGTCGGACCAATTGATCGAGGTGAACAGGCTCGACGGCGGCGATGAGGCGGTGCGCGTCGGTTTCAGCCAGCAAGAGCAATTGGTTGACGAGCGTCTGCAGGGCGAGGCACTGATCGATGACCAGACTCAACAACTCGCGATAATCCTCCTGACTTCGATCGCTCGTCAAAGCGACTTCTACGCTGCTGCGGATCGCCGCGAGCGGAGTGCGTAGTTCATGGGCCGCGTTGGCGACAAAGTCGTGTTCCTGCTGCAGATAGTCGGCAATTCGGTCGAGCAAGTCGTTCACCTTGCCTGCCAGAATGTCTAGTTCGTCTCCCGTGCCGCGGACGGGGACGCGGGCCTTAAGCTCGCCGGGACGCAGCCGGGCCGTGGTGCGAATCATCTCGGCCAGCGGCCGAATCGTACGGCTGGTCAGGAAGATCCCGACGGCCGGCGAGGCCAGCAGGAGCACACTAAATACGAGCAGGACGAGCCGGTCGATCAATTCCAGATCCCGCGCGAGATAACGCTCGCTACAGCCGACCATCACCGAACTCGCCTGTTGGACACCCGGTGGCAATGCCTGGCAGGCAACGCGATATGCATTGATGCTTAACGAACCTTTTCTTCGCTCTTCGGGAGAGACAGCGAGATCTTCCGGTGCGTTTACGCTGGACCAGATGGTTTGGCCCTGGGAATCGTAGAACCGGACGAACCAACGATGAAAGTCGTGGCCGCGGGCCTTGCGATCCATTTCATCCTGCAGCGCGCTCCAATCGTAGGGCTCGCCAGCGACAAAATGCAGATCGATTTCCTTCAGATCTTCGCGTAGGACCTGATCCAGGTCAAACAATAGCGTGTAACGCACTCCCTGGCGTACCGCTAGAAGAATCACGAGTCCAGTGACCATGACGGCCCCGGCGTTCCAGAGGAGCAACCGGAATCGCAGCGAACGAACGACGACGCTCAGACGGTCGAGAAACATCGCCCTGCATCGTAGTCCAGCGATCTTCCCGCGAGTACGGGGGAGCACGGCACGTCGACCGTCAATCAGGGAAGAAACTATGCCTTCAAGACATAGCCTCGGCCCCGGACGGTTTGAATCAGGGGGGTAGAAAATCCCTTATCCACTTTGCCACGGAGCCGGTTGATATGCACCTCGACGACGTTTGTCACGCCTTCCCAGTCCGACTCCCAAAGGTGCTCACAGAGCATTTTGCGGGTGACGACCTGCCCGGCATAACGCATCAGGAATTCGAGTAGGCTAAATTCTGTGGGAGTGAGAATGATCTCTGTTGCGTCGCGTGTAACGCGTCGGTTGGTCAGATCAAGCGATAGGGGACCCGCCTGAAGTGTTGTCGAGGGACGGTCACCCGCCCGGCGACAGATCGCCTCCAGACGCGCGAGCAGTTCAGGAAAAGCGAACGGTTTGACAAGGTAGTCGTCGGCACCTGCCTTAAGCCCATCGACGCGATTCTCGACCGATCCCATGGCGGTCAGCATGAGGACCGGCGTTCGTACTCCCGCTTGCCGCAAGCGGCTGATGACTTCCATTCCCGAGAGGTCGGGCAGCATTAAGTCGAGCACGATGGCGTCAAATCGCTGGGTACTGGCCTCCTCGAATCCGGATTGCCCGTTGCGTTCCCAAACGCACGGATGCCCTGCCTCGGACAGTCCGCGCTGCAGTGCTTTGCCGAGAGCCTGGTCGTCTTCGATGATCAGCAGTTCCATAGCACGCGATTGTATCTCGCCGCTGGGAGTTCGAGCCAGTTCACCCATGGAACGAGCCCGTGCGGAATCAGGCTCCGAAATCGTCGTGGGCATTATCGCGTGCTTTTCAATATTAGTGCGCTTCACTCAGCGAACGATGCCGTACGCCCGGGCAAACGACTTTGCCAGTGGGATGACGCTTTGCACTGAGGGGATTGTCTATTGTTTGCACCCAGTCCCTTGGCAGCCAGCAAACGAGCTTCTGCCTTGCCGAAATGTAACGCCGGAGGCTGATTTGCCCCGTGGTGCCCTCGGCTTGCGAATTCGTAACCACCGAAACGTCTTTCCTGCTGAGGCGACGGTGTTAGAGTTGACGTAGTCCTCCCCAGGCAAACGCGGAATGCGATTTTCACCCCCCCTCCGACTGCGGTCCCGCGCGATTTGACTCCCCGTCGAATTCAGCCTGCAAGCCGCACCGCGCGCGACCTGCCCTTTTCCAGCCTTGTGACGATGGC
>JALORD010000543.1 GCA_025459145.1 Pirellulaceae bacterium
TGGGCATGGATGTGTCTCAGGTCATCACCAAACCCCCAGAGTTCTACCGCGGGCTCAGGTGCTTGAATCGTCATCGGACAGATTTCGTATAGCTAAGATCGGGAAGATCTCGATATTCGCAAAACGCACATTAGGCGAACAGAACGCACCTTTACTCACTGCCCAAGTCGCTGATGCTTCTTCCTGTCCAATGTGATCGACGTCCCAACCAGTGCCCAAGGCAGCCAGCAAATTGTTCCAGTCAGATTCGTCGGGCATTGACCCGTCAAATGTGATGCGGCACTTGAACCACTCTGGGATTTTCCAATAGCGTTGCACTTCCCGATCGCGAGTCACTCCCAGCGTTTCTAGCATGCCTTCGATTCGGCTGAGCAGTTCGTTCGCGACAACTTCACAGGGAAGTTCGGCGAACACGGTTATGGCGATTCGATGCGAATACTCCATGGCCAGCTCTTAATCAATGCGGCTCCTCGGTGCCCATGTGTCAATCGCCGGAGGCGACTACCGAGCCATCAAAGCCGCTTCGCAGTTCGGCGTGGACGTACGAAGCACTCCTGGTCAGGCGACGACGGCGTTAACTGGAAATCATAACCACGCCTCCAACAGGCTTGCCTCGTCGCAGAACGACATAACCGAGCCGCATTGCCGTCGTATCGACGTTCATGGCAAACGGAAAAATCTTGTCGTCGGAATGGATCAGCCCTCGGAGGGCCACCCACTCTTTCCAAGTGCCGACTATCCGTTCAATCTCTTCAACGAACAATGCCGACGAAAAATACGGAATGTGTTTGCTGCCAGCGATCCACAAATCCTCGTCGCTTCAGTTGAATACGACGTAGCCCACGCCGATTCTAAGCAGCCAACGTCGAAGCATCCGCAATGGCCAGACACGGTATGAAATAAATCGGTCCAGATGTTGAAAGTCGTAGACCATGGGGCTTACCAACCAGACTCCGGACGCGCTGCTCCAATCGCATCAATATCCGCTTTAGCGAGCCACTTCCACAATTCGAGGAGAGTAGCTTCGGAAACCTCGATATTGATTTCACTGACCAGTTCCTCGAAGTCTGGGTCGGCATACTTGGAAAGTGCAGCTAGGCCTGATCGGCTTCCTTCAATAACATAGAGCGGTCCTTCATCGAACCCGCAGCGCAAGAATGCCGTGCCATGCTCTTTGTAGTCACCCTGCGTCATCCCTGGCAGACTTTCGGTGAAGAGTTCACGGGCAGCTTCTTCGAGTTGCTGCTCGGTTGGATTGCGAACGTCTTCACCGTATCGTTTGGTCAGAATGCACCACGCCGTTGAACTAGTCATTGAAACCTTTCCTGAATAACCACGATGCCCTTACTCGGCGCCCACATGTCGATCGCCGGCGGCTACTACCGAGCCGTCGATGCCGCCGCGCAGCTGGGCATGGATGTAGTCCAGGTCTTTACGAAGAATAACAACCAGTGGCGGGCCAAGCCAATTGCGCCGGCGGAGGCCGATCAGTTTGCCGCGGCTTTGGCGGAGCACCGGATCTCGCATCCGCTGTCGCACGCTTCGTACCTGATCAATCTGGCTGCGCCGGACGATGTGCTCTGGCAGAAGTCGGTCGACGGGATGATCGTCGAGCTCGAGCGGGCCGAGATCCTCGGCATCCCGTACGTCGTCGTCCATCCTGGCTCACACACCACGTCGACCGAGGCCGAGGGGCTGGCCCGTGTCGCCGCGGGACTGAACGCCGTTCACAAGGCCCTTCCCAAGATTAAATCGCAGCTCCTCCTCGAAATCACGGCTGGCCAAGGGACGAACCTGGGCTGGAACTTCGGCCAACTGGCGTCGATCCTCGCCGAGACCAAACACGCCGACCGCGTCGGCATCTGCTTCGATACGTGTCACGCGTTCGCCTCCGGCTACGACCTCCGCGACAAGAAGACCTACCAGGCGATGTGGCGCGAGTTCGACGAACTGCTGGGCCTCGACCGGCTGAAGGCGATCCACCTGAACGATAGCAAGAAGGGGCTCGGCTCGCGGGTCGACCGGCACGAACACATCGGCCACGGCTGCATCGGCCGCGAAGGCTTTCACCACGTCCTGACCGATCGCTCTCTGGCGGCGATTCCCATGTACCTGGAAACGCCCAAGGAGGATTGCGACGGCGAGCCGTGGGACGCGGTGAATATGCGGGTGCTGCGTGAGTTGGCGGGGGAGAGGTAGCGGCGCGGCGGGGTTGCAAAAGGCAGAGAGCCCTCACCCCGGCCCTCTCCCAGGGGGAGAGGGAGAGCAACTTGACGCGCACCAACCATCGCCGCGGAGATTGATAAAGCGAATGGGAATCGGCAGCCGGCGGGCGACCGTCGGAAAGTGCCGGTCGACGTAGTCGCATTCGGCCAGATTCGCAAACTGAGTCCACGGGCCCGGATCACACGACTTGAGGAGGACGAGCTCGTCCGCCGGCCAGCACTCCGCCACGCGGGCCGCGATCGAATCGGTCGTCACGCTCCAGTCATGCGGCAACGGCTCGCCGGGGAGTATCGGCTCCGCAGCGCGGAGGAACGGGCTTGGATCAAAGACCAGCGTACCAGGCAGTGCGGCCGCCAATTCCGTGATGTTGTCGGTCACGCGAATCCGCGCATCGCGCAGGATGGCGGCCAGCATTCGCGCAGTAACGCTGAGCGCATCGACACACAACCAATGCGCCGCTGTCTCTCCGAGGCCGTGCAACTGGTCCGCCCGGCGGATGGCTTCGGCCAGATTTCCGCCCCCCGCAATCAAGAGCGTCTGGGCAGGAGGCTGACTGGCGAGCCATGCGGCAAGTCTCTCGGCCAGCGGTGGCCAGTCGAGCAGGCTGCCGCCGACCTTCACGACGCGCCGGGGAAGCAGACTCTGCAACTGACTCTGTGACTGCCCGCTCATCCGCTCGTCGCCTCGCGCGCGAGGACCGCCAGGGCATGGGCCGGCGCAGCTCGCGAGGGCCCGGGGCCAATCTGCCGCGCGAGCGAAACCATCGGCACATCGATCCCCAGAGCGGCCAGCGCCCCGCGGGCGAGAAACTCGCCGTGCCCGGAGAGAATGATCGCCGCGATCGGGCCCGCCGACAATTCGTCCGACAGCCGTGAGCAGACTTTTTCGATGCCCGCCGCGAGCTGTGCCTGCTGGGCTTCGGCCAGAAACTGGGCCGCGGCAATCGCATCGCGATGGTTGAATTCGTCGCCGTCAGCAGCAATCGCACGGGCCAGACGCAGCCGGGCATGGGCTTTGGTCAGCGGGCGACCATCGGCAGTGTTGGTGGTCGTCGGATTCTCGGGCACCCGGTCGAGCAGCACGTATGCATCGTGCATCGTGGCAAACAGCTCTTGCGCGAGCGGACATTGCCGGCCGCGGTAGATCACTCGCGAGGCCACGGCACAAACCGGGCTCCGCTCGATCCCCGTATAGACGAGTTCCCCGGAGAGCAGCCGCTCGGTGTCGGTCCGCCCGGCGGCGACGGGCTTGCCGCCAACGAGCGGGATCACGTCGCAGGTGGTCGAGCCGACATCGAGCAACAGGGCC
>JALORD010000117.1 GCA_025459145.1 Pirellulaceae bacterium
GGCGGCCAGCGTTTCGCTCACCGGCACATTTGCTTTGGCGGCGAACAACTTTGAAGATGTGTTTCAGTGGGACAGCCTCACTTACAACACGGGCCCCGGCGTTCGCTGGAATGTTCTCAATTTTGGCCGCATTCGCAACAATGTCATTGCCCAAGAAGCTTTGTACGAGCAATTGCTGGCCAGGTATCGCGAATCCGTGATTCTGGCGGGAGAAGAGGTCGAGAACGCGCTGGCCACGTTCGTTCTCGAGCGTGAACGAGAGTCCTATCTGGCCAAAGCCACCGCCGAAGCCGCCGAAGCGTTTCGGCAATTACGGATCCGCGTGGACGACGGGAAGTCGGAAGAAATTGACCTTCTCGAGGCAGTGCGAACACAGGCCCTCGTGGACGACGCCTACGTCGTAACCAGGGGGCGAGTGACGCTTGCCGCCATCGCCCTCTACAAAGCCCTCGGCGGAGGCTGGGAGATCCAGCCGCAGCTCATCGTGGAGGGGACCGAGGTGATATTGCCCGGGGAGTTGTCGGAACCTCTTCCTGGGGCGGCCCCCACTCCTCCCGAAACACTGCCCGCTCCGGCACCGGGAATTGGGCCGCCGCTCAATCCACCGGCAGTTGATCCGCCGGGAGAGCCGATTCGGCAACCCGCCGTCGTTCAGCCGTAGTTCCGCTCCGCGGGCGTCCGCAAACACCGCTCGCAGGATTGACCACCCGGGAATTGCTGTCACAATGACTTGCGGACGGACGAGTCCGTCCGCACCTCTCCAGGCGGATCCAATGAGCACCACCCACCCTGACGCCGCCAGCAGTGTGCCGGTTCCCTCGGTCGACACGCCGGGCGTTCAGCGATCTGATCAGATCCTCTTGGCAGCCATCGAAGTCTTTGCCGCCAAAGGGTTTGCGAGTACCGACGTGCAGGAAATCGCCAATCGTGCCGGGGTGGGAAAGGGGACCGTTTATCGCCACTTTGGAACCAAAGAAGGGCTCTTCCTCGCGGCCGCCGATCAAGGGGTGAAACAACTCCGCGCAGCCATCGACGAGGCGGCGGAAGCGGTGGCCGATCCGCTCGATCGGCTGCGCGTGGCGACTTACGCCTTTCTGACGTTCTTCGATGCGCATCCCGAACTTGTGGAGCTTGTCATCCAAGAGCGGGCCCACTTTCGCGATCGCGAGACGCCGACGTTTTTCGACCGTAAATGCGACAGCGAGCAGGCTCAGCGGTGGCGCGAGGACCTCGCGCGGCTCGACATTCTGCGCGATCTGCCCGTCGACACGATCATGGACATCATCGGCCAGTTTCTGTTTGGCGCCGTCTTCGTGAACTACTTCGCCGGACGTAAGAAACCCTTGGCTCATCAGAGCGAAGAAATCGTGGACGTGATTTTCCACGGCATCCTCAAACCTCAGGTCGCAGACCGTCATGCGTAGTGTCATATTCGGAGTGTTGATTGTCGGATGCGGTCTGGCGGCGCTGGGGGGATGCAGCCATGGCTCGGCCCATTCGGAAGAGCCGGCCGAGTCCTCGGAACCCAAGCCCGTCAGCGTGTCGGTAGCAACGGTTGTGGCTCGGCCCGTGCAGCGACGCATCCCCGTTGTCGGGACGCTGACGGGTCTGGAGCAAATCGAAATCAGTCCCAAGGTCGCGGGACGCGTCCTGCGGGTCCACGCCGATCTCGGCGATCGCGTCCATGCGGGCGATCCGCTGCTCGAAATCGATCCGACCGACTATCAACTTGCAGTCGATGAGGCGCAGCGGAGCCTGGAGCGGGAACTGGCGAAGATCGGGCTTACCGAAGCGCCCGATGCGTCATTCGACAGCGAGTCGTTGCCGAGTATTGTGCGGGCGACGTTACTCGTTGAGAACGCACGAAATCAGTTCGCGCGTGTCCGTTCGCTCATCGAGAAACGAGCGGCGGCCGTGCAAGAATACGAACAGGTGGAAACGAACCTCCGCGTCGAGGAAGCGACGCTGCGGCAAGCCCGGCTGGAGGTGCAGGCCACTCTCGCCGCCATTCGCTATGCACAAACCGTCTTGGAAACGGCCCGCCGAAATCTCGCGGAAACCAGAATCGTCGCACCCGAATGCCCGCTTGGGGCGCAGGCTCCTAGCGGCCAGACCACGTCGTTCGTTGTTGCGCGGCGGATCGTCTCGGCGGGCGAAATGGTCAGCCCCAGCACATTGGAACTGTTGGAACTGGTGATCGACGACGCGCTCAAACTCAAGGCGACAGTGCCCGAGCGCTTTGCGGGCGAAGTCCGTGGCGGGCTGACCATCGAAGTGCGGGTCGATGCGTACCCGGACGAAGTGTTCGAAGCGACGATCACGCGTATCAGCCCGGTCGTTGATCCGCAAAGTCGAACGTTCGAGATCGAAGCGCTCGTGCCCAATGGCGAGCACCGCCTGCAGCACGGCGCCTTTGCCAAAGGGGCCATTCTGACGCGCGTCGAAACGGACGCGATCACCGCGCCGCTCGAGTCGGTTGTGACCTTTGCCGGCGTGACCAAGGTGTTTGCCGTCGTCGACGGTCATGCCCAGGGGACGCCAGTCGAGCTGGGAGTTCGCGGCCCAGGGTGGGTTGAACTGCGGGGCAGCAATCTGAAACCGGAGTCGGTCGTCGTGACCAGCGGGCAATCGCAACTCGCGGATGGTACCCCCGTGGAAATTCGTGCTCCGAGCGGCGACCAAACGGCCAGCCGATAGTTTGCTAGACGAATTGCCGGGGCTCGCATCCTGCAGGGAATGCGTGAGTCTCGTAACCCTTGAAGGCGACCGGCTGCCACCCACTTGAATCAGCTCCTCCCGCAAGCCCCACCCGATGAACATCTGGGAACTATGCATACGCCGGCCGGTCTTCACCGCGATGCTGGTGAGCGCGCCGATTGTCCTCGGGCTGGCATCCTACCCGCAGCTCGGTGTCGATCTGTTCCCGAACGTCGACATTCCGACCGTGGTGGTGACGACAACTCTCAAGGGGGCCAGCGTCGAAGAAGTGGAGACGAGTGTCACGAAAGTGATCGAGGAGGCGGTCAACACAATTTCCGGAATCGACGAACTCAAGTCGACTACCAAGGAAGGCTTCTCGCAGGTCGTTATTGCCTTTGAACTGGCCAAGGATGGCGATGTCGGGGCGCAAGAGGTGCGCGACAAGGTCTCGACGATCGTCAACAACTTGCCGGCAGGAACCGATACGCCGCTGGTCGATAAGTTCGATGTTGATGCCGCCCCGGTCATGACGATCGCCGTCTCGGGCCGCCGCGACGAACGGGAGGTAACCGAGATTGCGAAAAAGCAGATCAAGGAGAACCTCGAAACGGTGAGCGGCGTCGGCGCGGTGACAATGGTCGGCGGCCGGCAGCGGGCCATTAACGTTTACCTCGACGTCGACCAGCTGACCGCGTATCGCCTGTCGGCTGAGGACGTTCGCCAGGCGCTCTTGCGGCAAAACCTGGAAGTTCCCGGCGGCCGCGTCGACCAGGGTTCGCAGGAAATGGTCCTGCGAACGATGGGACGGATCGAACAGGCGAGCGACTTTGCCGATTTGATCATCACGGACCGGAATGGCTATCCCGTGCGAATTCGCGACGTCGGCCGCGTCGCCGATTCGTTCGAGGAGCCGCGCGGCCTGTCGCGGCTCGATGGCGATCCGGCCGTCAGCCTGATCGTACAGAAACAATCGGGCACCAACACCGTGCAGGTGACCCACGCGGTGAAAGAGCGGCTGGCGGCGATCCGCGAGTCGCTGCCGGCCGATGTCAAAACGTTCGTCATCCGCGACCAGTCCCGATTCATCGAGAAATCGATCGAGGAGGTGAAGTTTCACCTGGTGCTGGCGGCGGTGCTGGTGAGCCTGACGATTCTGCTTTTCATTCGCGACTGGCGGACGACGCTGATCGCCACGGTGGCGATTCCCGCGTCGATGATTCCCACGTTCGCGTTCATGCTGCTGATGGGCTATACGCTCAACAACATCACGATGCTGGGGCTGATCCTGGCGATCGGGATCGTCATCGATGACGCGGTCGTGGTCCACGAGAACATTTTCCGCCACATGGAGGAACATGGCCGCTCCGCCATGGAGGCCTCGCGGACGGCGACCGCCGAGATCGCGACCGCGGTTGTGGCGACGACGATCTCGCTTCTGGTGATCTTCATTCCCGTCGCCTTCATGCAGGGGCAGGTCGGCCGGTTCTTTAACAGTTTTGGCTTCACCGTCGGCTTCGCGATTCTGGCCAGCATGTTCGTCTCGTTCACATTGACGCCGATGCTCTGTTCGCGGTTTCTGGTAATGGAAGAGGGGCATTCGCAGAGCAAGGCCGGCCTGGTCACGCGGATGATCGACGGCTTCTACGGCTGGATTCTCCGCTGGTCGCTCCGGCGCCGCTGGGCGATCGTGATCGTCTCGATCCTGACGTTCTGTTCGACCCCGTTCATCGCCGGCATGGTCGGCTTCGACTTTGTCCCCCGCGACGACCAGGGGGAGTTTGAAGTGTCGATGACGCTGCCCGAGGGGTATTCGCTCGACCGCGCGGGACAGCTGATCGGCGATTTGGAGGCCGACCTCCAAGAGCTCCGGGGCGTCACGCACGTGTTCTCGATCGTCGGCGACACCACCGGTCGCGTGGCCAAAGGCCAGGGGGACGTCACTGAGGCCAGCGTCTATGTCCGGTTGACCGATCTGGGCGAGCGAGAATTCTCGCAGTTCGATGTGATGCGCGAGGCCCGCGAAATCGTGGCCCGGTATAGCGACGTAAGGAGCGCCGTCCAGGACGTGAGCGCGATCACGGCCACCGGGTTTCGGCAGGTTGATCTCGACCTGAATATCCGCGGTCCGGACCTCGACAAGCTCCGCGAGATTGCCGACCAGACGACCACCTGGCTCCGCGAGCAGGGAAAGTATGTCGACGTCGATACCAGTCTCTCGCTCCGCAAGCCCGAACTCCGCGTCCACATCGATCGCGAACGGGCGTCGGACCTCAATGTTCCCATCGAAACGGTCGCCAGCACCTTGAATCTGCTCGTGGGGGGTGAACTGGTTGGCAAGTACAAGGAG
Source organism: Pirellulaceae bacterium (assembly GCA_025459145.1). Lineage (GTDB taxonomy): Bacteria > Planctomycetota > Planctomycetia > Pirellulales > Pirellulaceae > CAYLLN01. The sequence goes on from JALORD010000117.1 coordinate 5,048, forward strand.
GGAGCCGAGCAGTACGACGTCTGGGTCCGTGCCGATCGCGACTTTCGCGAATCCCCCGAGACGATCGATGCGCTGACGGTTCCTTCGCCGACGGCCGGACTCGTCCGGCTCGCGAATCTGGCGAGCCTCGAACCGGCACAAGGTCCTTCGACCATCGAACGGTATGGCCGGCAGCGGCAGGTGGTGGTCGTTGCCAATCTCGAAGGGATTGCGCTGGGCGAAGCCGTCGAAGACGTCGAGCAGTTCATGGCGTCGCTCGATCTTCCCGCCGGCTACAGCCACGAGTTCCTCGGCCGGGCCAAGATGCTTAAGGAATCCAACGGCAACTTCTTGCTCGCGTTTGGCCTGGCATTCCTGTTCATGTACATGGTGCTCGCGGCCCAGTTCGAGAGCTTCGTCCACCCGATCACGATCCTGATCGCCTTGCCGCTGACGTTGCCGTTCGCCTTCCTGTCGCTGCTCCTCTTGAACACGCCGCTCGATATCTACGCAATGTTCGGCCTCTTCATGCTATTCGGCATTGTGAAGAAGAACGGCATCCTGCAGATCGACTACACGAACGTCCTCCGCAGCCGAGGCATGGAGCGTGATCAGGCCATCATCGAAGCGAATCTGACGCGGCTCAGGCCGATTTTGATGACGACGCTGATGCTCGTCGCGGCGATGGTTCCAGTGGCGCTCGGTCAAGGACCGGGGGCGGGTTCGCGGGCCAGCATGGCCAAAGTGATCATCGGCGGGCAGGCCCTGTCGCTCCTGCTCACGCTTTTGCTCACGCCGGTCGCCTACTCGCTGTGGGACGATTTTGCCGTCTGGTTTGCCCGCATTCGGCGGAAGCCAAGCCCGGCCGAAGCGAATCAGCCGCTGAGCCCGGTCGAATCGGGCGCGGGTAGCTGAGTTTCTCTACGCCTCTGCGTGGAGCGGTTATTCGTAGTGCAGCGCTTCGACGACGTTGATTCGCGTGGCCCGCAGGGCGGGAATGATCGCAGCCACGAGAACGATCAAGAGCGAGCCGCCGAGCGTCAGGGCGAGCAGCCCCGGATAGAGATGAAACTCGATCGGGTGGCCGATGGCGTCGAGCATCGAAAGATTCATCACGTAGGCATTGAGTACTCCAATCGCGATTCCCGGCGGTAAGCCGACGCCGCCGATGATCAGGGCTTGCGTAACGATCGTCCTTCGAACCTGGGCCTTCGTCATCGCCACGATGCGGAGTAAGCCCAGTTCGCGTGTTTGCTCAAGCACGTTCATTGACAGTGTGTTCACCACGCCAAACGCCGCCACGACAAACCCGGCGAGCGCCAGCACCCACAAGCCCCACTCGATTCCGCCGACGATCTGATCGACCGTTTGGCTGATCTCGGCATCGGATTTGAGGATCACCTCGTACTTGGCGGCGATCGCTTGCAGATCGGGTTTGATCGTCGTCAGATACTGTTTGTCGTCGGCCCGGAGAATGAACGCGTCGTACCCTTCGATCGCCAGCCGCTTCTCAGCCCAGCCACGCTGCATGTGGACCGACAGGCCCCCCACCAGGTATTCGTTGGCGATGCCAGCGATGCGGATCGATTCGGGTCCTTGTTTGGTTTCCATCAATAACTGATCGCCGGCATGGGCCCCGAGCCGCTGAGCCAGGACGCTCCCAATGACAACCTGACCCTCAAAGAGTTGTTCGCGCAGCTGGAACAACTCTCCCTCGATCAGATCGAATGACGGGGGAGTTTCTTCGACATACTTGCGGGCGATACAGATCGCGGTGAGGTCCTGTGGTTCGCCCGATTCATTCTTGGCTTCGACCGTTGTCTGAATGTACGAAACGCCTTCGACCTGACTGACGTGCGGTACCTTTTCCAGTTCCTCGCCGAGTTCCGCGGGTAGATCGGGCGCAGTCCCGGTCGCCATGTCGGGCATCATGGCCCGCACGTAATAGTCTCCCACCAGCGTCGCGTCGGCCCACTCATGCACGTCGCGAACGTTGTCGAGAATCGAGTTGGCGATGCCGATTCCCGTGGCACCGGCAATGAACAGCACACCGACCGTCAGCGCCGAGCGGGTATTGTGCCGCAGCACCTGTTTGAGCGCCAGGCTCGCCTCGACGGGCCGAAACGGGGCAAACAGGGACGCAATCATCGTTGCCTGCGGGCGTAACAGGACGGTTTGCAGCGCAACGATTCCTCCCAGGCACAATAGGCCGCCATACATCGGCATCGTGATCGGCAACCACTGCTGCACGCCCCCCGCGATGAGCACTGCGCCGCTGGCGAGCAACAGGATTCCCACCAGAAAGAATGGCCACGACCAGTTCCGCAGGTCGCCCGCCGCCACACGGCTCATACCCTCCAGCGGCGAGACTCGCGTTACCAGGTACGCGGGGATGAGGGCGCCGAGAACCGACATGACGAGGCCAAATGCCGCGCCGACGGCAAACGGCTTCCACGTCAGCGTATCGCGGACCGTGGCCAGATTTACTTCGAGCGCCTCCGTCAGGATGCGATTCGAAAGCCAGGCCACGGCGAGGCCAATGGCCATTCCGATCAGCGTCCCCACGACCCCGAGCAGCAGGCTTTCGCCAAGTAGCGCCCAACCTAACTGCCAGCGGGTCGCCCCGATCGCCCGCATGATGGCCAGTTGCCGCCGCCGCTCGCTCACGTTCATCAGAAACGTGTTGAGAATAATGAACGAGGCCAGGAGCAAGGCAAACAGCGACGCCAGTTCGAGCCCGACTTCGCTCGACTTCAGGGTATGTTCCATCAGGGGCGAACTGGCTGTCGGCCGCTCGACCTTTAAATGCTGATCTTCGGGAAGTGCGGCCATGATGGCCGTCTGGACTTTCGCAATCGCGGTATCATCGGCCTCCGACACGACCTGAATGCGGTCGTATTTTTCCGTCTGGCCGCGGCGATAGAAGTGATACTGGGCCCGCTCGATTGGGATAAATGCCAGCGATGCTTGCCGAAGGACATCCGCCCCTTTGGGCTTCAGGAGGCCGACGACCTTAAACGGCCTTGTCAGCCGATTGGTGCGAATGCCGACTTCATCGCCCAGCTTGACGCCTAGCGGCCGGGCGAACTCCTCATCGAGCACCACTTCGTCGCCGCTCGCGACTTGCCGTCCCTCGACCACTTCGTAGTCGCGCACCCCCGAATCAGACGCTGGATCGATCCCCATCACTTGCAGGCGGACTTGCTTCTCGCCGACCTGCAGCGTGCGTAGTGACTCGACCACCGGGGCGGCGGTCATCACGCCGGGAACCGCTCGGACCGTGGCCAGGATTTCTTCGTCGAACGCAGCCCCGCCGGCGGCCCGCACTTCGAGCGTGGTCTTGCCGGTTACCGCGGCAAACATCTGTCGGTAGGTAGCCTTCGTCGTCGCCGCGCTGATGTCGATCCAGACCGCCGCCGAAACGCCGATGACGATGCTCAAGAGAGTCAAAATCGTCCGGCCGGGACGCTGCAGCAGCGCGCGAGTCGTGTAGCGCCGTAGGCTCACGCGGATTTCTCCGAAACAACCCGCCGCGGACGAACCGGTGTGACGCGGTTGATCTCTTCCCGCTCGATCTTGCCGTCAGCGACATAGACGACGCGGTCGGCGATTGCGGCCACTTGCGGATCGTGCGTTACGAGCACGATCGTCTGCTCGTGCTTGTCGACCAGTTCGCGGAGGATTGTCGTGATCCGCTTGCCGCTGGCGCTATCGAGATTCCCGGTGGGTTCATCGGCGAGCAAAATCGCCGGTTCGATAGCCAACGCCCGGGCGATTGCTACCCGTTGCTGTTCGCCCCCCGAAAGTTTGCCTGGCAGGTGGCTGCGGCGTTTCTCGAGCCCGACGAGTTCCAGCATTTCAGCGGCCTTGTCGCGAGCCGGGCGCGCGGCCCGCCCGTCTAACTCCAGCGGCAACGCGACGTTCTCTTCCGCAGTGAGAATCGGCAGCAGATTGAACGATTGAAAGACAAACCCGATCCGGCGGCGGCGAATCAGCGTTCGCTCGTCATCGGAGAGAGTCGCCAAGTCGGTCCCCTCGAGTAGCACCTGGCCCGAGGTCGGCACATCCACGCCTCCGAGCAGCGTGAGCAACGTGCTCTTTCCCGAGCCGCTCCGGCCCATGATGGCCAGCATCTCGCCTTTTCGCACGCCGCAGTCGACGCCCCGTAGCGCCTCGACGAGGGCTTCCCCTTCGCCAAAGGCTTTACGCACGTCTCGAGCTTCCAGCACGTACATTTCGGGCTCGCGGAGGATGAACATCACCATGCGGCCTGCCTGGCTCCTGCCAGGAGGACGCTTGGCCGCCTGCTACGAACCTTCGTTATCCCCCACACGCCGAAGCTTGCCAAGTGGCAAACCGCCCACGGTCCCGGCCGTGCGCGGTTGCATGCATCTCCCTCGCGGCCTCATGCAGACACGAATCAGGCTGGTTTGGCGAACAAATGACAAATCCGCAAGTTGCGGTCGAAGTGCGCGATGCTCACGCTGCGGCCGTCGCTCGAAAGATCCAAATCCCGCCCGGTATCGGGCAGTTTCAACTTGTGAAATTCCTCGGCTGAACCTTCTTTCCAGAAGTAGAGCCAGCCTCCACCGCCGCCGCCCGACAGTCCGATCCAGAAACCATCCGGGTGATGACGCACTCCCCAAATGGCGCCGTTGATTTTTTCCTTCCCCTCGAACTGCACCAGGGGATTACCCGTTTCCCAATCGAACAGGACGACCGCCGGGTTGCCGATTCCCGCAAACGCATTCGTCACGTTCGTAATGCCGCCGAGTGCCAGCCGTGTGCCATCCCCCGAGAACGCGATACTGCGGGCTCCGCCGATATCGGCCCGGAACGTCGTGTCGTATTTGTAGAGCGCGGCCGCCGTGGTTAGATCCCTCCGCAGGCCTTTCGCAGCGAGATCCCAGTCCTTGACCACACCCTTCAGATCGCACGAAACGAGCGATTGTCCAGCGGGATGGAAGGCAACGTGATAGACGTGCGACTCGTGCCCGGCGAACTCGCCGATCAAGGCACCGTCCGCCGCATTCCAGAGTTTGACGAGTTTGTCGTTGCCGCAGGTGGCAATCTGCTGGCCGTCGGGACTTACGGCCAGGGCCCGCAACCAACCTTGATGGGCTGGGTCGACTTTGAACTTCGGCTCCGGCTTTTCGGCTAGCGCCTCCCAGGCAATCAGGCGGCCGTCGTAGCCGCCGGTGTACAACGTTTGTCCGTCAGGTGAGCAGCCGATCGCCCGGACCCAGCTTTCGTGACCAACAAATTGGGTAGGTTTCCCGGTGGCCATGTCCCAGCGCGTAACGAAATAGTCCTCCGCGCCCGTGAAGACATGCTGGCCGCTCGGATGAAAGCGGCAGGCGACGAGCGGCCGGTCGTGCTTCCAGGCCGGGCCCACATGCGTCTTGGAAGGATCCACGGCGGGGAGAGTGGGCTCAGCAGCGGCGGGAGTTGCGGCTGGCGTGTCTGTAGTCGTGTCATCACTCATGCGAGCAACTCCGAAATCGCGTCTTTGGCCGGATCGGCAATGGGAAACGGCCGCCCGCCGACGTCAAACTCGCCCTTCGAGTTGACGCCGACCGCCCGCAGGATCGTGTGAAAGACGTGCCCATGATCGACTTCGCGGTCAACCACCTGAGTGCCGTTGTCGTTGGTCTTGCCGACGACTGCCCCCGGCTGAATGCCGGCGCCCCCCAGCACGACGCTCCAGGCTGTGCCCCAGTGATCGCGGCCGTAGCGGGCGTTGATTTTGGGTGTCCGGCCGAACTCCGACATCACGCAGATCAGCGTCTCGGACAAAAGCCCGCGCTCCGCCAGATCGGCTACCAGGCACGCAAACGGTTGATCGAATTCTCCCATCTGTTCGATATGGAAATCGAAGTTTTCGTAGTGCGTGTCGTAGTTCGAGTGGTTCACCTGCACGAAAGGAGTCCCCGCTTCAAGCAGCCGGCGGGCGAGCAGGCAGTGCTGTCCGAATTCGTGCTTGCCGTACCGGTCGTGATCGGCGGCTGGCTCTTTCGTCACGTCGAAGACTTCCTGCCGCTCCATGAGTTGCAGCGCCTGATCATACGAGAAGGTGTACGCATCGGTATCGGCTGTCCGCCGCCGCGCGGTGAAGCGGTCGCTGGCTCGCATCCGGAAGGCCTGTCGCCGGGCGTCCGCTTCGGCGGTGATCTTATCGGGCCGCGTGCTGTTCGCAGGGGCTTTGCCATCGGCCAGGACGATGCTCTCGAACTGCGGGCCGAGATAGGCGGCACTCCCCTTTCCCGGTCCACCGCCGCGGATGAGCACGTGTCCGGGGAGGGGAAACTTTTCCGGCGTGAGCGACTTGGCCGCGACCGCGCCCAAATGGGGATATTCCGTCCCGGGCATCTGTTTGCGGCCTGTCGTCATCTCGACGGTGCCGCGGCCGTGATCGCCATTCTTCGTATTGAGACCGCGGATAATTGCCAGGTGATGCATCTGCTGGGCCGTATGGGGCAGCAGTTCACAGATATGCATGCCGGGAACCGAAGTGGGAATCGCCCGAAAGGGACCGCCGGTGTCCGTGTTCGGCTTGGGATCCCACGTTTCGAGCTGACTCACGCCGCCGTGCAGGAAGATGTTGAGAATCCGTTTGTGCGTCGGCTTCTGCTCACTTCCTAAAACCGCCGCCGGGAGGCTCAGTCCGGCGAGACCGATCCCCGCAGTTCCCATAGCTGCCGCATGTCCCAGGAACGAACGCCGTGAAACCCCGTGTTCCGAACTCCCGCAGGCATATCCACAACGCATGGCAGTTCTCCCTGGCCCAAGGGCCTCATTCCGATTGATCGACGTTCGATCGACATTGGTTAATGGTTGAACCGAAACTCCGTACTCGAGACGAGCGCCCACACGAGCTCGCCTACGGCCGCCGCCCGATCCTCCGTGCGGCCCTCGAGATATTGGGCGACATCCGCCGCTTCGACATCCTCGGGCATCCGCGTCAGCACCGACAAATACAACTCTTC
>JALORD010000118.1 GCA_025459145.1 Pirellulaceae bacterium
TGGCTCTGGCCCTCCGCTGCACCGAGCATCTGGTCGAGCAGCGAACCAATCAAAAGGTGCCCGCATGAGTATGCCCCTCTCGTTCACGGCCGAGGAGCGAGCCTGGCTGGCTTGCCTTGCCGACGTGCTGATACCGGCCGAAGGTTCGATGCCGCCGGCCAGCCTGGCAGGCGTGGCCGACGAAGGACTCGATCAGGTTCTGGCCGCGCGGCCCGATTTGGCGGGCGATATCAAAACGATCCTGCTCCTGACGCACGGCCGTGAGCCGCAGGCGGCAATGGCCGAACTACGGGCCGCCGAACCCGACAAGTTCGGTCTCTTGGCCGAAGTAGCCGCGGCGGCGTATTTCATGAATCCGCGAGTGCAGGCGGCGATTGGCTATACCGGCCAGGGACCCCAGCCGATCGATCCGCACCCCGACTACGACGACGATGGCCTGCTCGAATCGGTCAAGAGCCGTGGACCGATCTACCGGCCGACGCCCGGACGTTGAGATGCTGTCGCTACGCCGCACTCGCTCCACGGCGCGCCAGCCGCTCGGCGAGCAATTCGCGATAGACGGCCAGATTGCCATTCACCATCGCGTCGTGCGTGAACTCGCGATCGACGAGCGCCTGTCCGCGGCGGCCTAGCTCTTGCCGCAACGCCTTATCGCCCAATAGTCGCTCGATCGCGTCCGCCAGTTCGCTCGCACTTCCGGGAGACACCAGCAGGCCGTTCTCGCCATCACGCACAATCTCGGGAATTCCACCGGCGCGCGTGCCGACGAGCGCGACGCCGGCGGCAGCCGCCTGTATCAGGGCGACACCGAGCCCTTCCGCTAGCGCCGGATGGACGACCAAATCGAGCCCCGGAATCACCCGCGGCAGGTCGGTCCGGAAGCCCACAAGCCTTACGAACTCCTGCAGATTCCGGCTGACAATTTCGGACTGCAAAGTTGTTTCAAGCGGTCCGCGGCCAAACAGCAAGACCCGCAGCCTCGGCAGCGAACCTCGCAGCCGCTCGACTGCGTCGAGCAGGACGCTATGCCCTTTGCGAGGAATGAACTGCGCCACGTGGCCGATGATTTGATCCTCTGGGCTCAGGCCAAATTCTCGGCAGAGCCAGCCACGATCGACCGGCTGTCGATAAGGCGCTGGATCGATGCCGCTCGGCACACAGCGAAGCTTGGCGTGCGGCACACCTGCGGAGGCCAGCACGCGCTCGATGCCGTGCGAGATGGCCACGACGCGATCGAACAAGCGATATTTGAGCGGCACCAGCCACCGCGCCTCGGGCGTATCGACCCGGCGGGAGAGTACGACCGGCAGACGGCCGTAGCGAGCCGCGAGGCCGCCAAACAGATCCGCCCCACGTCGGCTATGTAAATGGACGAGATCGGGCCGCTGCGTCCGCACAATCGCGGAGAGGCGCGAGGCCAGCCGCCAATCGAGATCGCCGCGGAGCGGTAACTCGTGAACTTGAGCGATGGAGGCCAGAGCGCGGCCGATGTCGCTCCCTTGCGCACAGACGAGCAGGCTCTCGATTCCGCGTTCGGCCAAGCCGGTTACCAGATGGACGACTTGCTGAGCTCCACCGTACAGATGCCGTCCCGTCTCGACATGCAGTACCCGGCGAGGGAGCGCTGCGGCTGTGGGAGAAGCGAGCGACGGGGTCGCGGACATGCAAAACTCGCGGGGCGGGGCGAAACGAACGAGCCGAATCATAGCGAGAGCGACCGCGAGGGACGAGAGCAACCCAGCGCGAGTGCAAGAGTGCTAGCGAACGGGAAACTCCCACGCCCGCTCGACCTTGGCCACGTGGAGCGTAAACCACGCGTACCACTGCTCGCGACCGAGAGCCTGCGCCACTTGATGCTCGGCGTCGTCGCGCCAGCGGCGTATTGCTTCCTCGCTCTCCCAGTAGGAGACGGTGATTCCTAAACCGTCCGCACCGCGGGCACTTTCGACCCCTAGAAAGCCTGGCTGCTGGCGGGCCAGTTCCAGCATCCGCTGAGCCATGGTGTCGTAACCGGGCGCCGCTTCCGCCTGCCCCGCCGAGACCTCGCCCGCTTCGGACTCGGCGTCCGCCCGTCGAACCGACGTGAAGATCACCGCGAAATAAGGCGGTTCAGGCAATCTCTCACGACGATCCGATTTTGTCTCGCTGCTCTGCATGGATCAAACTACTTATCGCCGCTCGAATACGGAAAAAACATCAATACCGTGAAAGTTGCGCGAAAAACGATTGACAGGTGGCGTCCTGGTCGATTCTACTCACTTCATCGCTTAGCGGCCGTTCGCGCCCCTTGGCTTTTTCATTCTCTTCTTCCGGTTCTGGTTCCGGCCGTGTTCCGCTTCGAAAGACAAGTCATCGATGACGCTGCGCTTAGGGATGGGGTGCCGGCTGGGCAGTCTTGCGTTAAGTCTCATTGCTGCTTGGAGTTGTGAATCCAGCGCCCATGGCGCCGAACCGCCTGCGAAGGCGGACAACTCAGCAGCAACCCAAAACGCAGCGGCCGAGAAATCGCCGATCGGCCGCCAGATCCGCGATTTCACACTGGGCGATTTCCGCGGTAAGCCCTGCTCGCTCGCTGAGTATAAAAGCAGCCGGGCGATCGTGGTGATATTCCTGGGGGTCGAATGCCCGCTCGTCAAACACTACGCCGCCCGTTTGCAGCAGTTGGCCGACAAGTATGAGCCGTCGCAGGTCGCATTCCTGGCGATCGATTCGAACCAACAGGATTCGCAGGCTGAAATTGCCCATTTTGCCCGGACGCACAAGTTCCGTATGCCGGTGCTCCGCGATGCAGGAAATCAAGTCGCCGACCACTTCGGCGCCGAGCGAACGCCGGAAGTCTTCGTGCTGGACGACAAGCGGCGCATCGTCTTTCACGGTCGAATCGACGACCAGTTCAGCTATGGCAAGCAAAAGCCCAAAGTCGACCGCAGCTACCTGACCGACGCGCTCGACCAGTTGCTCGCCGGTGAGCCGATCCATGTCGCCGAGGCCAAGTCGGTCGGCTGTCAGATCGGCCGCGTCCTCGCTCCCAAGATCAAGAGCGACATCACCTACAGCAAAGAAATCGCCCGCATCCTTCAGGATCACTGTGTGCAGTGCCATCGACCGGGCGAGATCGGGCCGTTTCCGCTTACCGACTACAAAGAAGTTGTCGGCTGGGCCGGGATGATTCGCGAAGTCGTGGCCGAAGGGCGGATGCCTCCCTGGCATGCCAGCCCCGAGCATGGCCAGTTTGTCAACGATCAACGATTGAGCGACACCGAGAAGCAGCAAATCAGCGAGTGGGTGGCGGCCGGTGCTCCCGAGGGAAACCCCAGCGACTTGCCCGAGCCGCGCAAGTTTGTCACGGGCTGGCAGATTGGCCAGCCCGACTTGGTCGTGGCGATGGGCGAGAAGCCGTTCGATGTGCCTCCGGCCGGCGATGTCCGGTATCAGTACTTCATCGTCGATCCGGGCTTCAAAGAGGACAAATGGATCAAGGCGGCGGAGTGCCGGCCTGGGAACCTCGCCGTTGTGCATCATATGATCGTGGGCATCGGCCACTCGGGGAGCGAACGCACCACCGAGTTCGCCGGCCTGCATTCCGACTGGATCACGGCGATGACCGCCGGCGCGAAGCCGATGATCCTCCCCGCGGGGATGGCCAAACTGATTCCCGCCGGCTCCAAATTCGTCTTCCAACTGCACTACGCGCCCAACGGGACTCCACAGCAGGATCTGAGCAGTGTGGGTTTTATCTTCGCCAAGCCGGATGAGGTTCGCCGCCAAGTCGGCACCAACAAAGCCGAGAACAATACCTTCCACATTCCGCCAGGGGCGGAGAGTCATCCCGTTCGGGCAACCCATACGTTTCAGCGGGACATGCTGCTCCTCTCGATGTTCCCGCACATGCATCTGCGCGGCAAGGCATTCCGTTACACGGCCAAGTACCCCGATGGGCGCGAAGAGATCCTGCTCGATATCCCGGCGTACGACTTTAATTGGCAGAACACCTACGAGATGGTCGAGCCCAAGGTGATGCCCCGCGGCACACAGATCATTTGCGACGCTCTGTACGACAATTCCGAATACAACCTGGCCAATCCCGATCCGTCGGCCACAGTCAAGCTGGGAGACCAGGCCTGGGAAGAGATGATGATTGGCTACTTCGACTTCACGCTGCTCGAAGAAAATGTGCAACTCCGCGCCGACCGCCGCGAGCGGACGCAGCAATTCGTCGCGAGCATGAAATCGCTCCCCGCAACGCTGGACGCCGACCTCCGCGCGCTGGCCGAGCAAGCGCTCGCGTCGGATAGCAACCTCACTCGCTGCGCTCCGGCCTTGCGGCAACTCATCCCACAGCTCGACCGCGTCTGCTGGACGACCGTCGACGCCGGCAAATTCAACGTCCGCCGCTGCGTGCAGCATCCGGATTACGGGAAGCTCGTCGGCGGATCGGGACACAAGGTCGACCGTCGACTGACGAAAGTCGCCGACTATGCCGACGCGAGCGAGCCGGTTGTCAATTGCCACCTGAACCAGGCCAAAGAAAACGACTTGAAAATCATGGCCCGCATCTATCGCTCAAGCGTCCACATTCCGGTGACGATCCACGGGCACAAAGGAACGGTCAACTTCTGGAGCACCGAGGACGACGCCTTCCCGCCCGAAGCGGTCAACCTCCTGTCCAAAGTCGTCGAGGCAATGAAGTAGTTAATCTACGTCCCGCCGCGGGCAAGCTGAACTTTCTAACGCCGCTGGGACAAAAGTCGAACGCGTGAATCGTGTTCGTGAAACCGTGCGGCCCGTCCAGTGCGCGATCATCGATCTCCCGTTTCTTGTCTCGCCGTGCGGTCATTGTTGGCCTGCAGCCTGTTGAGTTACGCGTCGAGTCGGTCGGGACGCTCGTCCCAGATACTGAGCAGCTGGGCAAGCCACTCGGCGACCCGCTCCAGGTTGGTCGGCTGGATCCTGACGATCCGCACTCGACCTCGCTTCTCCGATAGGACGAGACCGCTGTCCTCCAGGACCTGCAGATGCTGCATGAATGACGGGAGGGCCATGTCGAATGGTTTCGCCAGCTCGCTAGTTGTAGCCGGCCCCCGGCTCAGACGTTCCACTACCGCGCGGCGCGTGGGATTGGCCAGCGCGTGAAACACTGTGTCGAGGTGTACTGCAGCTGCGGTCATCAGGAAATTATGATGCGGCTAGTTACTTAGGTAAATGCCAAAGTATTGGTTTCTTGCACGTATTTGCCTAGATTTGGCGCAATCGCGGCGGCCGGGCGTCGCGTTCTTTTCGCGGCAAAACCGCTACGGGCGGTACGTTCCCACGGTCCACGGGGATTCTGGTCGTGCGGGCGGATACAGTTTGTTTAGTCTGTGAGGCGCATTCCGATATGGAAGGTGTTCGATTCGCCGATTTTCCAAGGGAATGATCATGCGGAACGTCGACTGGAATTGCCTCTTCTCGCGGCTTGGCAAAATCGCTCCGGCTCTCGTCTTGATCCTGTCGGCGCTTCGCCTTGCCGGGGAGGCCCGCGGTGCCGATGGGCTCGTCACCCCGGCGGCGCGTCCCATTCCAATCCAGGTTGTGAGCGCGCCGGAACAGGCTGTGATCCCTCGCGAGCAAGGAGCGGACGCCCCTCCCGAGTCGCTCCCAGGCGTGGCGAGCAGCCTGTTGCCTTTGGCGCCCATTGACGCGCAGATTGTGGAGCACGCTTTGCAGCGGCCGCAACCGGCCACCCCTCCCATCGCCACATTCGATCAGGGAGAAGCCTGGCAACAGGGACCAGGCACGACCCGACTATGGGGCGCGAGCATTTCGTCCTGGGAAGCCCCAGCGCTTTGCCACCGCCCGCTGTACTTCGAGGATGAAAACCTCGAGCGACACGGCCGGTCGTTTGGACTGCTCCAGCCTGCGGCTTCGGCGGTCCACTTTGCGGGGCGTGCGGCGGCATGGCCGTACCTGGCCGGCGCGTTCTCGCCACACGAGTGCATCTACACGCTGGGACGCGAGCGACCCGGAAGCTGTGCCGACTATCGACTTTATCGACCCCCGGTCAGCTTGCGTGGAGCCGTGTATCAAGGGGCGGCGGTCACGGGGTTGTCGTTTGTCGTCCCTTAGAAGCCCCAACACACCTACCTGCCAACAGCCATTTCTCCGGGGAAATCGCCGTTCTGTTTTTTGTCCCTCGATTACCACGGAGTTCGAAACGTGCCCCGGAGGCCGCGATACAACCGCTTCCAGATCGGCTGTGGATCCACTTCAATCCGGGCCCAGCCGGTGGCCCCCACGAGAGGCGACGTGTTGGACTGTTCCAGCGTCACCACGACTTGATAAAAGGTATGTAGCGCGCGCGGCGGGCCGGCGCGACTGGCGTCGAGGGGTATCATTCGAGCCGCGACAATTTGCGTAGGCAAGTCGTCGCTTTGGAGGCGGGCAATCTCGCCGACACGGCCGCGCAGCCGCTGTCCGGGCAACTGCGGGAATGTGAGTCGAACCGGTTGTCCCTGGCGAATCCCTTGAAGATCATGCTCCGCCACAATGGCGACCGCCTCGACCTGCTGCGGGTCGCCCAGCGTGCACAGTAGTGTTCCCGTCTCCAGATAGCACCCCAGATTCTTCGACTCTTGCGGAGTGCCTGCAAATGCCGCAGGTTGCCCCTCGTTCGAGTTCACTTCTTGCGCGGGGGGCGGGACAATCGTTCCGCTCGTTGGCGCATGGACGGAGAGCCGCGCTAGTTCGCGACGCTTGTGATTCAACTGGGTTCGCAAGTCGTCGCGTTGCTTCTCGGCCGTGGGGAGCTGGTCGGCGAGCGCGGCATCCCGATGTTGGCGGAGTTCCAGGTGTGCAAGGTGTAGGTCTAGCTGCGCTTCACGTGCGGCAAGTTCGGCAACCTCAAGTTCGAGGCGACGATTGACGAGGATCGCCAGGACTTCACCTTCGGCGACGCGTTTGCCGGCCGCGGTAGCAGCGACAAGCACTCCCGGCGTGGAAACATAGACCGGTCGGCCCTTCTGCAGTTGAATCACGGCCGGTGCGGCGACCCGAGCGGGGAGTGGAATCAGCGTGACCAAGGCAAGCACCGCAGCCAGCGCGAGCGTCGAAAACAATACTCGCCCGCCGCGGATTTGGCGCCGAAACGAGGGATTGCGAACGAGCCGGCTGCTGGCGGAAATCGGACCGGCGGCCAGCGCCGCCAGGACCATGATGGTCAGTACAGTGCTAACCACGGCGAGCCCTTGCGGGCGAAGGGCCGAATCGAGCAGCCACAGAATACCCACCACCACGACGGCCCGATAGGCGCTCGCGCAGATCGCGTACGTCCACAGTAGCCACGGCGCGGGTTCGGCGAGAAATCGCGGTTGTTCGGGAGTCACCCCCGTCAACAACCACGTCGCTCCCCGTCCGATGGCCGACGAAGCCTGCTGCTGGAGGTTGGGCGTTCCGAGCCAATCCGCCAGGATGTAGTAACCGTCGTACCGCAGCAGCGGGTTGCCATTGATGAGCAGCGTGTTGACGGAGCACAGGAACATGACATTGAGACTCAAGGCGTTGATCCAACCGGGCTCGGTCATCGCCCAGACAAGCGTGGCTGCCGCGGCCAGCACGAGTTCGACGATCACTCCTGCCGCACTGACTGCCATCCGCTTCCAGCGTTCCCGAAACATCCACGCATCGCTGACGTCGCAGTAGAGGGCCGGCGTAAACACGAGAAGCATGATGCCCAGGCGATTACATTCCCCGCCAAAATGCTTGCATGTGACCGCGTGACCCAGTTCATGCAGCGACTTGACGATCGCCAAGGTGATCGCCAACCAGATCAGATTGCCGGGCCCCAGGAAGTCGTGCAGTCGCGGCAGCCGTTCGACGAGGACGCCGAAGTTGACAGCCACGACGAGCAGGGCGGCGATGACGAGTGTCAGTGCGGCCGCTCCGCAGGCAGGCGAGAAGACCCACGCCAGCCGTGGCGTCATTGCCGAGAGGAACCGATCGGGATTAATCCCAGGAAGGCGGATCGCCAGGACATTTCCAAGAGCCGCCAGCCAGGAACTTCGGCGGCGTGCTGCTTCGCGCTGATGCAGTCGCTCCCCGAGCCCCGGAGCCGTCGCCGCGACGAGACCCTCGCGATGCAACATCGCCAGAAAGCCCGCCAACTCGCTGGAACGCAAGCGACGCGGGGAGAATCGCTCTTCAAAACGGGCCACCACTTCCGCCAGCGACAGCCGGCCGTCAAGCAGCCCCAGGATGAAGTGTTCTTCGTCCCGGAACTGGTAGTACCGAAGCGCTACGGGATCCTTGATCGTCCAATAGGTTCGGTTGCGATGCTCGATCGGAACGATTTCCAGATCTCGCCGAGCGAGCGGCAGCACCGACGTGTTGGCGGCAAGATTCGGCATCGATGGCAATCGCGGAATGCTGTTGTGGGCCTTCCGCTCAGGGAGTCGGCGAGTCGGAATCGACATGAATGGTCATCTTCGCCGGCAGTCCGGCTCGCAATCGTCCCTCGAGATTGTCGAACTCGGCGATCAACTTCACCTGGCGATTGATCGGATTTGCCTCCGGGGAGACAAAGGTCACGCGGCCCGTGAACGCCGCCTCTTCGTGCGACGACAATGCGACGCGGAGCGTCGCCGTTTGTCCTTCCAGCGGATAGCGCAGCTGATCAAGCCCCACGAAGCCGGTAGCCCGCAAGCGATCGTCCCTCACGAGTCGCACGACAAATTTTCCCGGTTCGAGCCACTCGCCGACGTGTCGCCGCACGTCGACGACAACCCCGTCCATCGGCGCTAGAATCTGTCGCCGCGCGAGTGCCCGCTGGGCGATTGCTAACTCGTTGGCGGCTGCTTCCACCGAGCGGGCGGCGGCCGCCAGGTCTTCCTGGGCTTGCTGCACATCCAGTTCCGCGCGGCGAACCTCGAGCTGCAGCTTCGACAATTGCGATGGCGAGACCACACGAGCGAGCTCCTGGTTGGCCGTCGTCGCCCGCTCCAATTCCAATTGCGCGAGCTTCAGCGTTTCCTCGGCCAATTGCAGCTTTACTTTGCTTTTCGCCTGCTCGGTTGCGTGCCGGAGCTCGATCTGGGCCCGTTCAACCTGCAAGTTGGCATCTCGGTCGTCGAGCCGACCGAGAACATCCCCCGATTTGACGCGCCGCCCCTCGGCGACCGCCAACTCAACGAGCGGTCCGGCCTCAAGTGCCGCAACCTCAACTTCCGCAATCAGGCTGACGACGACGGCTGCGACGTCCTCTTCGCCGCCCTGCGCCGCGCGTGATCCGCTTAACGTCAGCGCGAGTAACAGGAAAGCAATTCGTCGGTGGACGATCATAATCGCCTCAAAATGGCAGGGACGTGCGCAGGAAATCAATGAGATCGTGGAGCCAGACGTACCCCAGGCTTCGCCGGCCGCAGTGGATGCGCGCCGTCACATGGGTTCCGGCGCGGGCCTCAGGCGGCAACGAATCGTCGAGCGTTACAACCGCATCGGCCGCGGAACGACCATCGATGATGTCACTCGCCAGCGCCAATTGTCTCAATTTGCCCCGGTGCGTGATGGCCGGATCGCTTGCCATGAGGTAGGTCACCGGAAGATCCGGTTGGCCTTGCGGACGGCTGGCCAGAATATGCCCCGCCTGTCGGTCAGGAATGCGAAGCTCCAGGCCCCAGGGGCCGGCCGGATCGGCAACGGTCAGCAGTAACTGCCCTTGCTTGACGGGGCGGTCATCGAGCACCTGGTGCGTGTTCCAGGTCAGAACAATTCCCGCCAGCGGGCTGGTGACTTGGAGCTCTTGTTGAAACTGATCGGCGATCGCGAGTTGATTCTCGAGCCCTTGGATTTCGAGGCCCAGTTGTTGCTCCTCGCTGGCCAATCGATCTTGCTCCGAAGCGTCGGCGCCATCACTGGGTCGCGAGCGGGCGGCACGGACCGCGGCGAGTTTCGATTGGGCGGTTTGCAGGTCGCCGCGGAGACTCGCCATCTCGAGTTCGAGCGCCGGATTGCGAATTCGCAGTAGCGGCTCGCCTACTGCAATCTTATCGCCATGATCCACCTGCAGGTCTTCGACGACGCCGTCGCTGGGAGCAAACAGATGGCGGCGAACTTGCGGCTGCAAGGTCCCTTCCACTTGGACGTAAAATTCCGCCGGGACGACTGCGAGCGTAATCAGGATGGTCGCCAAACCGAGCACGCCGAGGGCAGCCGCGACCGGCCGCCGCGCAAGTGCGCTTGCCACACTGCCCAGGCGCGTTTGTAGCGACAGGAAGAGAATCGCGTGGTGCTGCAGTGCGTTGCCGAGGGCGGACTGGCTCCAGCGGGCAAATTCGCTCGTACGCTCGACAAGTCGCTCGAGCGGATACTCCGCCGCGAACGACTCGGCAATGATGAGGCCGAAGGGGGGCAGGCCATCGCGCGGAGGAGCATCCGCTGCGTCAAGAGGATTCGTAGGACGGGCCAGGGGAATCGCGACCCATTGTCGGGCATGTGCTCGGTCAAGGTATGCATGCAGGCGGGCGGAGATCTCCGGCGCCAGGTCGTCCGTTTGCCCCTCCTGCCACGCCACGAGTTCGCCCCCCGCAGCGACCGACG
Source organism: Pirellulaceae bacterium (assembly GCA_025459145.1). Lineage (GTDB taxonomy): Bacteria > Planctomycetota > Planctomycetia > Pirellulales > Pirellulaceae > CAYLLN01. Next base: position 10,570 of record JALORD010000118.1, read on the forward strand.
CTGACAACTGCTCGAGTGCCGTGACTTGCCCGCTGCGACGATCGACGTGCGGCGCTCCGCTGACTGCCAGTGTCATCGCCCGTCCCCGACGTATGCAGACAACACTCACTCGGTCGCAGCCGATCCAACGCTGACCTTCATGGGCGAGGGTGTAGGCAGTGGCCGTGGGATCGAGATGCGAGTGCAGACGTGCAACGAACTGGGCCAGTTGCGTCGATTGAACACTGCGGCTTCGCAGCAGGGCCAGTTCCCGCCGGCGGTGATAGTCGGCCGCAATCTCGGCGACAACCTCCAGCAGTTGAGCGGCGCCTCGCTGCGTATCCGGGCCGGCGTCCTTGGGGAGTGCAAGTTCGACCAGCGATACGCCTTGCGAATCGGTCGGAACCCAGGCTTTGATCAGGGGCCAGATGGGCGAACGGCCAGGGGCGTCTGGCAAGTTAGCTCGCCAGGCCGAATCGCCGCCGACAATCTCCACGCGCGATTTGCCCCGCGATTCGACCGGCAGCGGACGCGAGGAACTCAAGAGCGGCGGTGGAAAATGCTTCTGACTAAGCAACTGGGTTGGCGCAGTGGGGTGCAATCGCCAGGCGGCTCCACCCGCAGCGGGCAACACGGCCAAGAGTTGGACGAGCAAAGCCTCGTAGAACTCGATTTCCGGTGGTTCCGATTGGGCAAGCTGTGACAGTTGTTCAAGACAGCGATCGATGGCCGTCGAGTCGCAGGCTGGGACATGCTCCGGACGGGGGTCGGACACAGGCGGTTCAAAATGTGCCGATTGTTCCGCAGATTGCGTAGTCATCTTTGTCACAATCGCTACAGGCCGAACTCCCCATCAAGCACATGGCGGCGGGGAGTGGTTATTGCGGTCATTACGAATCGCCGGTACCGCCGATGATGCCAGATATGACAGGCGACAGCATTGCGCTGGTGCCGCCGAATGCAGCGGTTTGGCCGCCAAGCCGCGGTGACGGCTCCATCCCTTGACCTGCCTGCAAGTAGCCTACCATGCGGTCCACCTACGTCCCAAGTGTCTGCCTTCTGATTGCTGGGCTCAGCCTGTGTTTAGCCAGTTGCCGCCTGGGCGATTCCCGCCACGACGACGACTTGGGCTATTTCCGGGACAAGCTGACGTCGATCGAGTATCCCGATCTGGAAACTCCGGCCGCGATCGAATCGCTGGAAACGCCGGCCCCTTACACGCTCAGCTCGAACCATCCGCAGGACTACCGTCCGCTGAGTCTGCAAGAAGCGGTGCAAACGGCGCTTGCTAACTCCGTCGTGCTCCGCGATGTCGGGGGCCTCGTGATGAACGCCCCCGACGCGCTGCGGACGCGGCTCGGCCCCGCTTTGGCCGAAACCGATCCGCGATTCGGCCCCGAAGCGGCTCTGTCGGAGTTCGATTCGGCCCCGCTTTGGCCGAAACCGATCCGCGATTCGGCCCCGAAGCGGCTCTGTCGGAGTTCGATGCTCAATTGGCCGCCGGTGCGTTTTTCGAAAAGAACGACCGCAAGCTCAACAACGCGGTTACCAGCCTAGGAAGCCTGGAGCCATTTCAGCAAGACATCAATAATTACAACTTGGAACTGCGGAAGCGGACGGCGGCAGGAACGACCTTGGCGGTCCGGAAAAGGGTAGATTACGACTTCAACAATTCGCCCGTCAATGACGATCCCAACCTCCCCTGGACGATGCGCATTGAAGGGGAGATTCGGCAGCCCTTGATGCAGGGGGC
>JALORD010000119.1 GCA_025459145.1 Pirellulaceae bacterium
CAAATCGCCACAGCGCCAGGACCAATCCGACGACCAGCACGATGGCGACGACAAACGTCACGACCATCTGCACGGCGACCTGGCCGGGAGTCGATTTGGCAAATGCTCGGCCGCACTGCGGACAGAAGTGCGACCAGTGGCCGCGCATGTCGTGGCCGCAACCGAGACAAGGCTGAGAGTCGGTCATCGTGCAGGTTCGGCGGAATTGCTACTTGCGCTGGGGAACGGCCGGAATCCCTCCCTGCGGAGGCGCGTCGTTGATCCGTTGCAGCGGACTGCGAGCGGGAAAATTCGCCCGTTCGATCTGAATCGGAAACAGCAAGTGCCCGCGGGGTTCTTCCAGAATTTCAGGCCGAGTCGCCGGAACCTTAAGCGCCTCCGGCCACGTCAGGTCGACCGCGGGACGAACGTGCCCTCCGTCGCGGGACGCGATATTCTCCTGCAGTTTGCGAACCAGCTCTCTCAGTTCCGCCACCTCGCGGCGGAGCAGTTCGATCTCGCGCATCTCAGGAGTCACTGGTCGTGAAGCCTCGGGCACCGCCTCTTGCGCCAAGCTGCGGCTGTCCAGAGGGCCGCCGAGAATCAGCATCGCCCCGAGGATGAAACCAGTGCTCACAAGACCAGCAACTCGAGTTCCGGCTGTTTTCACTTGCATCGCACGACCCTCCTCCCCGAATTGTCTCCTGCCCCCGCAGCGCCGGGCAAGTTCAATCTCGATTCGGTGCGATTGGCTTCGCTCCCGCCTCCCGCGGCGACCACTCGACGACCGAGACCATCTGCGGCGGGACATCCTCCTGCTTCTCGCCGTCTCCCTGGCCGACGAACTGCGTCAGCAGGTGAATCTCGCGGCGCTCGTCCCACACGACCGGATCGATCATCGGATCGGCCTGACCGGTCGATTCGCGCGTCAGATCGACAAACGACCACTCGCCCGACTGCAGATCGGTGCTGCAGGCGACCGAAATCTTCTTGCCGCGTTCCGCGTCGCGAAACAGCATGTAGGCGTGTGTCCGCTCGGCATCCGAATCGAGCAGCAGCACCGGCCGCGAGATCGGCGGCCGTTTGGTCCCGCCGCCCCGGCGATGGAAATCGAGCGTCCGCTGGCCGACCTGATGCGTCTTCCAGGCCTTGCCATCGTGGACGACCAGCCGGTACTGCGGGACGGCCGTGGGCTTATCCCGCCAGAAGTTGGCGATGTACGGATGCCCGGCATGATCGACCGCCATGCTCGTCTGATTGGCCAGTTCGCTATTCTGCGGAATCCGCACGGCGTACTCGGCCGAGTCGTCGTCGATCGGCAGCGTATACGGCTCCCCGGTCGTCTTCGTCCACGTGATTCCGCCATCGGCCGACCTGGCGTAGGCGATGTCGTGATTCGTCACCACGTCCCCCGTCTCGCGCCAGACCCACGACAGGTGGATGTGCCCCCGCCGGTCGACCGCCACCTGCCAATAAGCGTTCCGCTCGCCTTCGCCGTCGAGCAGGTTGTCGTGCAGCCGGCGCCACTTTCGCGCTTTCGTGTCGTAGCGATTGAGCACCAGATTGCCGCTTCCCGAACTGCCGTCGCGATAAAAAAATAGCAGGTCGCCGCCGGGCAGCTTGTAGAACTCGGGATACGTCACTCGCTGTTCGAGCTGGCTGACCATTGGCTCCGGCTCGCCCAGTTCCAGCGAGTTCGGCGCTGTCGACAGCGGCGCTGCCGACAGCGGCGATCGCGAGCGGCAGTAGCGGAGGGGGCTACCATGATGATCCCAACTGACGTGCAGGTACCCCGCGCCGTCGAAGGCTAGCGAGATCGCATTGTGGGCATCGGCAGTGCGTCCCGTAAGCGCGGTGGTATGCGTTTCCCAGCGATCCGAACCGTGCTTGCGCCGGGCCAGGACCACTCGCCCCGCGGGATCATAAAACGACGCCACCTGCGAGTCGCCATAGGAGCAGAGCGCACTATGCCGAAAGATCACCGCGTTGACTTTGGTGCGGGCCCAACCGAGCGCGATGGGGAGCTCCGTTTGTCCTCGCGCTCCGCTCGGAGCGGCTAGCCCTAAGCACGCGGCCAGAACCATTCGGCGGAACATACATCCCCCACGCGCGGCACGAGGTCGGCAGGCGACATGGCCGGATTGTAGGGCGCCGCGGCGCAATTTTCACTCCCGACGCGGCCCTCTCCTCCGCGCTCGCCGCGGCTCGGCGCGCCACCATCGACGGAGGGAGGTTTCACGCGGACGCGCGGAGCACGCGGAGCGGTGCGTTTGCGCAACGCAACCTCGGTGGCTTCCTGCCTCGGTGCGCGAATTTACTCTGTGTGAGACCCAGGGAATCTCACACAGAGTCGCAAGGACACCGAGTAAGGATACAATGATCAATAACTTCCCGAATTGCCAAACAATGACCAATGGGCAAGCACCAAAATCACAAACAATGACCAAGTCCCAAGGTTCGAATGATCGCGAGCGGCGTCCGAGATGTCTTTTCGCAGACGCCGAACGTGCCGCAAATCGCTCGGTTTAGGACATTCGTGTTTGGTCCTTCGGATTTGTGTGGGGGTTGGTGCTTGGTCATTGGTGCTTCGTCCCGCGAGAGGAAGTCATTTGCCGTGGAGCCCTAACTCCCGTCGCCTACCGCTTCGGCTTCGACGCGGTTCGGGCGGCGGGGCCGTCGGCCTCGGCTTCCAGCTCTTCGACGCGCTTCTTCAGCAGCTCGTTCTCGAGCGGCCTCGGCTTCCAGCTCTTCGACGCGCTTCTTCAGCAGCTCGTTCTCGAGGGCGATCTGCATCGCTTCGCCGGTCAGCTCGGCTTGTGCCGAGATTTTCTCGACCTCGGCCTTCAGCTTGGCGTTTTCCATCGCCAGCTCGACCATCTTTTCCATCGTCGCGAACTGCGCCTGCTGAGCCTCCACCTTGGCTTCCAGAGCCGCCTTTTCGGCGGTCACTTCGGCCAGCCCTTCAAAGATTTCGAGCGTGCTTTGGTGCGCCTTGATCTCCGCCTCGGCCTTGGCTTCGCTGGCGGCGGCTTTGGCCGATAGCTCGACGATCTGTTTCCAGAGAACAGTGGTCTTGTCATCGCCGGCACACTTGCAGTCGGTGCAGCCCGCGCAAGCCTTCTTGCTCACTTTGGTCGTCTGACATTCCGACGTCGCCGGGCAGGGGCAGCTCTCGCCGCACTTGCCAGCGGCGCACACCTTGGTGTCACAGCAGGCCGGAGCGGCACACTGGCCGGCCGGGCATGTCTTGTCGGCGCTGGCGAGCGTACAGGTGGTGCCGCAGACCTTCTCGGCGGCGACGGTCGTGCAGGCGCTCGTGCCGCAGGTGCCGGCCACGGTCGCCGTCGGAGCGATGCAGATCGGCCCCATCGGCGTGGCGATGATCTTCAGCGGAGCATGAGCGGTCGCCGGGCCGGTGCGGATTTCGCAGAACTGCGGCGCGCCGTCGATCGGGCAGGTCGCCCCTTCCACACAATGAGTGGCAGTCGTCAGAGCGCACCCTGCTGAAACCGCGCAGGGCGCCGCAGGAGCGATCGCCGCCGCTTGCTGGCACTCGCCCCCTTTGCACGTTTCGATTTGGGCGACGCCGACGTTCTTGAACAGCCGCGAGACATACGGAATGTTCGAGAGGATCGGCACGCCGACTTCGACGCTGGCCGTCACGTGGCCGGCAGTAGCGGCCTTGCCACAAGCTCTTTGGCATTCGGCGGTCGGCTCGGCGGCCAGGGCCGCCGAAGCCGCGAGCAAGGCACACGAGGCGGCGACGAGCGCCGCGCGGGGGCCGGAAATTCGATAGCGCATGAAATACTCCTTCGGGGGCGAGGCCGCGATCGCGCCGGCTCGTGGTCATCATCCAAGCGCGCGGCGGCCTCTGTGCGGAAAGACAGGAAACTCCTGCGGCGGGATATACCCGCCCCCGCGAATTGAAGGAAGGCGAATCAGCCGCGGTGTTACAGGAAGAAACACGCGCGCGGCGCCGTGCTGGCATTGCCAGCACGGAGCTCAAGTCGTGGCGCTACGAAAGAGAGCCGAAGACGAGCAGAGCAGGAGTAGGAATTTCGTCGACTTCCGATCTCCGACCCTGTCCCCCGTTCTCCGTCCCCCGCCCCTTCCCGCTACAGCTTCGCGCAAATCGCCTCGGCCATTTGCTTCGTGCCGACGGCCGACGGGTCGTTGCGGTCGGCTTTGAGGTCGTAGGTGACGTGTTTGCCTTCCTTGATCACCGCCGCCACGGCATTCTCCAGCCGCTGGGCCGCGTCGGTCTCGCCCAGGTGCCGCAGCATCAGCATGCCGCTCAGAATGAGGGCCGTTGGGTTGACCTTGTTCAGCCCCTTGTACTTCGGCGCGCTGCCGTGGGTCGCTTCGAAGACCGCGCCGCCGGGGCCGACATTCTCCCCCGGGGCGACGCCCAGGCCGCCGACCAGGCCGGCGCCCAGATCGCTCACGATGTCGCCGTACAGATTCGGCAGCACCAGCACGTCATACAGCTCGGGCTTTTGGACGAGCTGCATGCACATGTTGTCGACGATCCGCTCCTCGAACTCGATATCGGGATACTCCTTCGCCACGGCGGTGGCCGTGTGCAGGTAGAGCCCGTCCGAGTACTTCATGATGTTCGCCTTGTGCACCGCGGTGACCTTCTTCCGCTTGTGCTTGCGGGCATAGTCGAACGCGCAGCGGACGATCCGCTCGGTGCCGCTCCGGCTGATCGGTTTGATGCTGACGCCGGTCTCTTCGGCCTTGGTCTTGATCTTCTTGTCGGTCGAGATCTTGTTGATGAACTCGATCAGCTCGGCGGTCGCAGGCTTCCCCGCCTCGAACTCGACGCCGGCATACAGGTCTTCGGTGTTCTCGCGAACGATGACGATGTCGACGCCGACCTCGCTGTAGTAGCTCCGCACGCCGGGGTAGTACTTGCACGGCCGGATGCAGGCAAACAGGCCCAGTTCCTGCCGCAGGTGGACGTTGATCGAGCGAAAGCCGGTGCCGACGGGCGTCGTAATCGGCGCTTTCAGGGCGCACTTCGTCCGGCGGACGCTGGCGAGCACGCTGTCGGGCAGGGGGGTGCCCAGCTTGGCCATCACATCGACGCCGGCTTCCTGGACATCCCAGTTGATCTTCACGCCGGTGGCATCGACGCACATTTGTGCAGCGGCGGCGAGTTCCGGGCCGGTGCCGTCGCCGGTGATCAGGGTCACTTCATGAGCCATATCGGGCAAGCTCCTGCGAGCGAAAATGGGCAAGCGAAACGTGGCCGCAAGGCTAACACAGGCGAAAATGAGCGTCAACGCGGAGGGGGCGGGCAGCGAGGGGTGAGGGGCGAGGGAAGGGGCTTCGGCTTTCCGATTTTGCAAAAATCGCCCTGGACCGCCCGCGGCTCTTCTGCGACATACCTGGGCCGCGAATCGTCCGGAGGCGCCGCGGCAGGTCTGCGCCGCGGGCCGTAAGAGTCACGGAGGAGTGAGTCGTGAAAACGTCGTCAGTTACACTGGTGTTTGTATTGGCGCTAGGCATCGGTTTCCCGGGATTGGTCTCCGCGCAAGAGAGCGGCTGGAGCATGCCCAATCTGAACCCGTTTGCGGCCCGCTCGTCGGCCCCAACGAGCACCCGCGTGGCCGACAGCAACAGCAGCGGCTGGAAGCTCCCCAGCATGTGGCCGAGCAGCAGCGCTGCCCGCAAGCCGGCCGGCCCCTCGGCCTGGCAACGGATGCGCACAAGCACCAAAAAGGCCTGGAATCAAACGGCCGACTTCCTGAATCCGTTCAACGACGGCGCCGACAACCAGTCCACCACGCCGATCACCGGCTCGAACACGTACTTCTCGCAAAGCCAGCGTCAGACGGGCGGCATGTCGGCCAGCAAGGAGAAAACCTCGTTCTTCCCCCCGCTCTGGTCGACCGAAGAACCCGAACAGAAACCCAAGTCGGTTGTCGAATTCCTGAAACAACCCCGGCCGCAATAACGGTCCGAAACGCCGCCCGGCGCCGCGCCGGGGTCGGGAGTCCTTGGCGGGAGCGGACTCGGCCATTCTGCGCCCGGCTGTTCCGCCAACGACTCCTGACCCCCTCGCGTTATCTTCAGAGGGAACGCCGGCTTGTGAGTCCGCCCGAAGGGGGCAGGAGACTTACGCGGGCAGTCGGGCCGCGCACCGCCTCTGTGCGTAAGACTCCCGACCCCGGGCACGACTACAAATGCACGGCCACCAGCCGCTGCGATTGTCCCGGTGGTGGTGGGTCGGGCGGATCGATCCAGGGGAGCGCTCCGCCGCTCGTGTGCGCCTCGGCGACGAGCGTCTTGAAGGCGGCGACCGCCTGGGCCAGCGCTTCGCGTTCGGTCCGGCCGACGGCGCGGATCGCCCGCAGATTGGCCCCCTGGGCGACGAACTGGCCGGGCGCTTCTCCCGGACCGACGTTCAGGACGCAGTTGAAGACGGGAACCGGCCCCGTTGGCATCGATTTCGCAAGCCGCGAGTCGCTCATGCGGCGGTTGTTCCGTGCGGGGGAGAGATCGCTGTATCCGCTCGCTCCCCCTGCAGATACGGCTCCAGCTTGTCCATGATCAGAAAGACGCCGGCAGCGCACGTTCCCGTCAGGTAGCCCAAAAACCCGCCGATCGGAATGCTCAGCACGACCAGGACAAACATCTCCAGCGGATGCGGCGACCGGCGCCCAAACAGCCACATCGAACCGACGACAAATACCACCGCAATCACCGCCCCGGCAGCGGCCGAAGCGATCCGCGGCGTCTTACCGTGAAACATCTGAACCAGGCAGATCACGACCGATTGCAGGCCGAGAAACAGGTACACACCCGGCGGCGATTCGAGCCAGTGCATGCAGCCGAAGAGAAACGCCAAAGCCGTCGTGATCCCGAAAATGGCCGAAAGGCCGAACCGCTGCGGCACGACGTAGTCGGCCTTGCTCACAAACGACGGGAGTACGAACGTCGGCGGCGGGCGATACAGATCCTCGATCTGCACCTGGAACGAACTGCCGGCGGGTTCGTTCGCCATTTGCTCGGCAGGGCGACTCAGCGACTGGTCGGCATACGGATAATCGGAGTAGAAGGCGTCAACGGCTCGCGGTGCAAACGGCGACTCGCCGGCTGCATCGCTCGGAGCGGAACTACCCTTCCCCGCAAGCGCAGGATGCGTGTCGAACACGATCGCATCGAGCGGCGTGTCTTCGGGCGGTTCGGGTTGTGGCGCACGTTCGGGCTGCATCGAGCATTATTTTGACTTGTTGCAGCCCAAACTCCAAGCGCCCCCGTGACAATCTTTAAGGCGCGGGAAAACTTCAGGGGCTGAGATGAGATTGACGATAGAGCTAAGGACCGCGCTGTCGGTCTCTCTCGAAACTGTTGGCCGGCGATGGATGCCAGCCGTAGGCGGAACGGATTCGCACTAGGTAGTTGCTACTCGGTAGGCGAGCCCAACTTCCCGCGATGAGCGTTCAAACGCCTCATTTTCTGCTCTATTCGCAGGCCACTCCCTCGGCGCTCGCCGCCATTGAGGGGGAATCGGGCCGCTGGCGATTCGTGCTGGAAAGCGCCGACGGCGCTCCCCCCCTCGAAGCCGAGGACGAAGAGCCCGAAACTTCCGCCGAACGGCTGAAGCTCCTGGCGATTGTCCGCGGGCTCGAAGCGCTCGAGCAGCCCTCGCGGGTCACGCTCGTCGCGCCCGGACCGACGATCAGCCGGGGAATTCGCTACGGCCTCGCGCAGTGGCGCGAGAACGGCTGGCAGTGGGAGCGGTACGGCAAGCTCTCGCCGGTGAAGAACTGCGATCTGTGGCAGCGGATCGAGCGGGCCGCGGCCATTCACGAGGTCGTCTGCCGCGAGCGGGCAAGCGCGCTGGCCGACGATCTGGACACTGCATGTCCCGAGGTGCGCCCCGAGGCGCGTCCTGCCTCGCCGCCGCGAGTGATCCAGCGGCAGCATCGCGGCCGGCAGCTGCGGATCGATATTCCTCACGGCGCGGCGAGCGAAAGTTCGCAGGGGAGCGCGGCCGTTCGACCGAAGCGTCCCCTACCGCCGCCGCCAGCGGGGCTCCTGTCCCGGCTGCTCGCGGCCCTTCGCCTGGCGGCGAGTCTCGTCGCCAGCAGCTTCGCGAAGTCCGAACTTCGCTAAGCATGAATCATTTATATCGCTGACCGCGGCCAACCGATTCGCGGCAGCTAACGGAAGCCAACTCCTCTACGGAAGGAAATCGATCGTGCGGACGAATGTCTCTCTGGATGCGATGACGGCACTGCTGGAAGGGCACTTGCAGAACCCATCGACCCTGTTAGGTCCGCAGACGATCTGGCATGAAGGGCGTAGAATGCTCGCTGTGCGAGCGTTTCTGCCTGACAGCCGGCAGGCCTGGATTGTCGATCCGGCGCAAGGAGCCGCGCGGCCGATGCGCCGCCTGCATCCGGCCGGACTTTACGAAGCGCTCTGCCCCGCCGACTACTCGATTTCGCCGGGCCAATACCAGCTGCGCGTTGCCGACCAAGAGGGCCAGATGCAAACTGTTCACGATCCCTACGCCTTTGAGCCGTACCTCACCGATTTCGATCTGCACATCTTTGGCGAAGGGAAGCTGCTCCGCGGGTACGAAAAATTCGGCGCGCAGCTGCGCGAGATTGATGGCGTGAAGGGAACCAACTTCGCCGTCTGGGCCCCCAACGCGCAGAGCGTCAGCCTGGTGGGCGACTTCAACCGCTGGGACGGCCGCCGGCACCCGATGAAGCACCGCGGACCGAGCGGCGTGTGGGAGCTGTTCGTCCCGGGGCTCGACGCCGGTCAGAAGTACAAGTTCCGCGTCCGCGGCCGCTGGGGCGAAGTGATCGACAAGAGCGATCCCTGGGGATTCGCCGCCGAGCTGCCTCCCTGCACGGCGTCGATCGTCACCGATCTGTCGCGGTTTCAGTGGCAAGACGACGCGTGGCTCGAGCGCCGCGCGACGTACAACCAGCAAGAGCGGCCGATCTCGATCTACGAAGTGCACCTGGGGAGCTGGCGGCGCGGCGCCGAGCGGAAGCACGGCTGGCTCAACTATCGCGAACTGGCCCACCAGCTCGTCGCCTATTGCCAGGAGATGGGTTACACGCACCTCGAGCTGATGCCGATCAGCGAGCATCCGTACTCGGGCTCGTGGGGCTATCAGACCGTCGGCTACTTTGCCGTGACCAGCCGCTACGGCTCGCCCGAGGATTTTGCCTACTTCGTCGACTACTGCCACCGGCACGACATCGGTGTAATTCTCGACTGGGTGCCGGCCCACTTCCCCAAAGACGGGCACGGCCTGCGGCAGTTCGACGGCACGGCCCTCTACGAGCACGAAGATCCGCGCAAGGGGGAACATCCCGACTGGGGGACGCTGATCTTCAACTACGGGCGAAACGAAGTCCGGAATTTCCTCCTGGCCAACGCCCTGTTCTGGCTCGACAAATACCACATCGACGGCCTGCGAGTCGATGCGGTCGCCTCGATGCTGTATCTCGACTACAGCCGCAAGCAAGGGGAGTGGATTCCCAATCAGCATGGCGGCCGCGAAAACCTGGAAGCGATCTCGCTCTTGCAGGAATTCAACATTCAGGCCCACGGGCAACATCCGGGCGTGCTGACGATCGCCGAAGAATCGACCGCCTGGGGGGGCGTTTCGCGTCCGACCTACACGGGGGGCCTCGGGTTCACGCTGAAGTGGAACATGGGCTGGATGAACGACACGCTCCGCTACTTCCGCGACGATCCGATCCACCGCCGGTTTCATCACGACGAGCTGACGTTCAGCCTGATCTACGCCTTTACCGAAAACTTCACCCTGCCGCTCTCGCACGACGAAGTGGTTCACGGCAAGCGCTCGCTCCTCTCGCAGATGCCGGGCGACCTGTGGCAGAAGTTTGCCAACCTGCGGCTCCTCTACTCGTACATGTGGACCCATCCGGGGAAGAAGCTCCTCTTCATGGGCTCTGACTTTGGCCAGTGGAACGAGTGGAATCACGACACCGAGCTGCAGTGGGACCTGCTGCAGTGGGAAACGCACGGCGGCGTCAAGCAGATGATGGCCGACCTGAACGCCCTGTTGCGGAAAGAGGCGTCGCTGCACGAGATCGATTTCGACCCGTCCGGCTTCGAATGGATCGAATGCAACGCCCGCGAGGACAGCATCCTGGCGTACCTTCGCAAAGCCAAAGACCCCGCCGACCAGGTCGTCGTTGTCCACAACTTCACGCCCGTCCCGCGCAAGGACTACCCCATCGGCGTGCCGCAGATGGGCTGGTACCAGGAAGTGTTCAACAGCGATTCGCAATACTACGGCGGGTCGAATGTCGGCAACTTCCCCGGCGTCCAGGCCCAAGCACCCGGCTGGCACGGCCGCCCGGCAAAAGTCCTGCTCACGCTCCCGCCGCTTGGGACGGTGGTGCTGAAGCCGGAGAGAATGGGCTAAGGACAGTGCTAGTGGCTAGTGCTGGTGACGAGGTGATTTCAGTGACAAGTGACCAATGACCAGTGACTGTGATTAGAACAGCCGCAACTGTCCGTTGCGGTCGGTTGGTGGGCGGAAAAGTTCGCGGCTGAGCTTCGGCAGGTCCCCGTAGCCGTACTTGGCCCTGAAGATGCTGAACATGTTGCGGATCTGGTCGGCCAGTTCGCCGGAGCCGACCATCCGCTGGCTCCAGTCGGTCTGGTTCAGCTCGCCCCCGCGCGTTTGGCGGATGAGCCCTTCGATCTTGGCGGCTTTTCGCGGCTGCGTTCGCGCGAGCCATTCGGCAAAGACCGGCGCGACCGTGAGCGGCAGCCGCAAGAGCACATAGCGGGCATCGCCCGCCCCGGCCTCGCGGGCGGCCTGCAGGATTTCCGCCGCTTCGTGGTCGTTGAGTCCCGGGATGATCGGGGCGACGAGGACGCGGACCGGAATGCCCGCCGCCGAGAGCTCGCGAATCGCCCGCAGCCGGGCCGCCGGAATGCTCGTCCGCGGCTCCATCACGCGGGCCAGTTCCGCGTCGAGCGTCGTGATCGAAAGGTTCACGTGAACGAGTGTCTGTGCCGCGAGTGCCTGGAGTATGTCGAGATCGCGCACCACGAGGGCGTTCTTCGTCACGATGCCGATCGGCTGCCGGCACTCGCGAGCCACCTCGAGACAGCCCCGCGTGAGGCGAAACTCCCGCTCCGCCGGCTGATAACAATCGGTCACGCCGCTGAACGTGATCGGCTCGGGGATCCAACTCCGCCGGGCCAGAAACTCTCGCAACAGCGCCGGTGCCCGCCGCTTGACGAAAATCTTCGTCTCAAAATCGAGCCCCGCATTGAGGCCGAGATACTCGTGCGTGTTGCGGGCGTAGCAATAGGGACAGGCGTGGGCACAGCCGCGATACGGATTCGCGCTGTAGCGAAACGGAATATCGGGCGAATCGTTCTCGCTGACGATCGACTGCGACTCGTCGTCGAAATACTCGATCCGGCGATCCGTCCGCTCGACCAAATACTCCTCATCCCAAGCCACGTGCTCGAGGTCCGCTTCGCGGCGCTGCGCGAGGAAGCGGTTCGGCGGATCAAGGTGAGAGCCGTGGAGCATTGTTAGTCGTCACTTGTCATTGGCCGGGTCGGGCGCAGTCTGTCCTTGAAACCAGAAACTTTGAACTCGGAACTTTGCTTCCCTCCTCGCTCCGCACGCCATGCCGTCACGCCCGGAAGACCCGGTCCTTGTGAGTTCGCGCCGCGAAGCGGTGGTGGTCTTCTTGATCTGGCTCGCGGCCTGTCTCTACACGGTAGGCTTCTCGTACGCGTTCGGCTACGGGCGCGATCCGGCCACGCTCCGCTTCATTCTCGGGATGCCCGACTGGGTCTTCGGCGGGATCTTCGTTCCCTGGACCGTCTGCACCGTGCTCTCGTACATCGTGGCCCGCTACGTCATCGCCGACGACGACCTGGGCGAGGACATGCCCGAGGAATCGCTCGGCAGCGCCGCTTCCTCGCGCCGGGAGGCACGTGATGATTGAATGCCTGCTGGCCGAAGTCACGGCAGTGCAAGTGCCAGCGGTCGGCCTCGGCGCGATGATCGCCCTGGTGACCTTCATCGCCGCGTCGGTCTGGCTCGGGACGGTCGCCCAGCGAGTGGTCGAGAAAAGCTCGTTCATTCAGGGGTACTTTCAAGGCAACCGCGGCCTGGGCGCCTGGACGATCGCCCTCACCGCGACCGTCCAAAGCGGCGGCACATTCATGGGCTTTCCGTCGCTCGTCTACACGTCGGGCTGGATCGTGGCCCTCTGGATCGCCAGCTATATGGTCGTGCCGATCACCGGCTTCGGCCTGATCGGCAAGCGCGTCGCCCAGATTTCCCGCCGCACCGGCGCGGTGACGATGCCCGACCTGTTCCGAGCCCGCTTCGGCAGTTCCACAGCCGGCCTCGTCACGTCGCTGCTCATCATCTTGTTCATGACGATCATGATGATCGCCCAGTTCAAAGCCGGGGCGACCGTGATGAAGCTCGCCTGGCCGGGGAGCACCGAACTGGCCCTCGTCGAGGATAGTGCGGGGGACGAGAAGGTGGCGGAGACTTCGGCCAGCACGCTGGCCCAGTGGTGGAAAACGGCCGACCAGAAGTACCTCCTGGGCCTGGCCATCTTCTCGCTGACGGTCGTCGGCTACACGCTGATCGGCGGCTTTCTGGCGGCGGTGTGGACCGATCTGCTGCAGAGCGTGATGATGTTCATCGGCGTGATGATTCTGTTCGTCCTCGCGCTCAAAGCGACCGGCGGCCTGGAGGCGGCTTCGCGCGCGGCGCTCGAATCGGGCGGCCCCGACTACATGCTCGGCCCGGGGCTCAAAGGAGGCAGCCCGTTCCTGCCGCTGACGCTCGCCATCTCGTTCTTTTTCTTCTGGCCGTTCGCCGGCACGGCTTCTCCCGCGGGGGTCGTCCGGATCATGGCCTGCAAGGATACCCGCGTCCTGCGGCAGTCGATCTTCCTCCTCGCTGTGTACAACATGGGGATCTACCTGCCGCTGATCGCGATCTGCATCTGCGCCAAGGCGCTGATGCCGCATCTCGACAAACCGGACGAAGTGATTCCGCGGATGGCCCTGATCCTGACCGATGGACTGCCGCTGGGCTCGTGGATGTCGGGGCTCATTCTCGCGGCTCCGTTCGGCGCGATCATGGCGACGGTCAGCTCGTACCTCCTGGTGATCGCTTCGGGCCTGGTGCGCGATGTCTACCAGCGATTTGGCAATCCGCAGGCGACCGATTACGAAATCCGCCGACTCACCTACCTGGTAATGATCGGCGTCGGCGCGGTCGCGGTAGGCTTCAGCATTTTTCCGGTGAAACACCTGCAGATGCTCGTCGTCATGAGCTCGGGATGTGCCGCCTCGTCGTTTTTGATTCCGACGGTCCTCCTCTGTTACTGGCGGCGGGCGACGGCAGCCGGCTCGATCGGCGCGATGCTCGCCGGCGGAGGAGCGTCGCTCGTGCTCAACCTGATCGGCCTGTGGCGAGCGTTTCAAGAGACGGGCCAATTCGCCAACTTTCAGCCGCTGTACCTGGCTGGCCTCGACCCACTCCTTTGGGGTCTGCTCGCGTCGGCCATCGTTGGAGTCGGCGTCAGCCTGGCGACCGACCCGCCCGAACAGCGGCTGATCAGCAAGCTGTTCGATGCTCCCAAGGGTTAAGCCCCCGACATTGACCATTCGTCCAGTGGCGGACTAGATTAGGGGGCACGCGGGGCTCTTTCTGTAGCCCCCATTTCTTCGAGATCTGGCCAGCACATGAGCATTGGCGAGGGGGCGGGGGTCGGCTTTGCAACGATGCGCGGCCGCAACTATCCCACGATTCGGCAGTTCACCGTCTTCCTGGAGAACCGCGTCGGGCAATTGCTCGAGGTGATTCGCCGGTTCGAAGGGGGGAAGGTGCGCATCGTCGCCCTGTCGATCAGCGATGCGACCGAATGCGCTTTCGTGCGGTTCCTCCTCAGCCATCCCGAGCAAGGGCGGGAAATTCTCGAGCGGGCTGGCCTCGCGATCATTGAGACCGACCTGATCGGCCTCGAACTGCCCGATCGGCCGAACCCGCTGCTCGAAGTCTGCACGGCCCTGCTGCAGGCCGAGGTGAACATTGTGCAGGCCTATCCGCTGATGATTCGCCCGCACGGCCGCCCGGCCGTCGCCCTGATGGTCGACAACATCGAGATGGCCCTGGAAACGCTTAACAACAAGGGCTTCTCGATGATCACCGAAGCGGATCTGGCGGATGATGAGTAGGGGCGATCCGGGTTCAAGGTTCAAGGTTCAAGGTTCAAAGTTCAAAGTTACGGGTTGTTTTCAGGCATCGATTGCATCCGACTCCTGACCTCCGACTACCGACTACCTCTTCGCCTCCACCGCCGCCCCGTCGCTCGCCAGCTTCTGCGCCGTCCGCGGAGCGGTTCCCGCCGCTAGTTTTCGCAAGTCGATCACCCGGTCTCCCTCCGGCCGGTCGAGTGGGCCTTTGTCGGCCACGTGCGCGAGGAGCGCCTTGATTTTTTGTTCGGGCGACGGCTCGCGCGAGGTTTCGCGCCCCGGCGCGGCCCCCCAGACGATCCGCGTCAGCCCGGAAGTCCGCAGTTCGTATTCGATCTCGCCGCTCGTCGTCTGATTGGCCACGATGCGATACAGCCCTGCCTCGCGATAGCGGTCGCTCCACAGCGCCGCGATGCGGGCGGCACCGGCGATCCGCTCGTCTCCCCACGGCGAACCGTACAGCCCCGCGGGGAGCGATCCCCCGCTGGCGATCCGCAGGAAGTCCTTGACCTGATTCGTCGAAAAATCTTCGGTCGGCAGGAGGACTCCCTCGGCGTCGATATAGAGCAGCTTTCCCTCGGCCCGATGGACGATCTCGACAGCCGCGACCGGCCGGCGGTATTCGAGCCGGACGTCGATCGCCGCCGGATAACGCTTTTCGACCCGCACGACGCGGGCCACCCAGGGATGCAGGGCAAACGCCCGGGCGACCTGCTCGGTGAGCTGCGGATCGCGGAGGCTCAGCCCTTCAAGATTGCCCGTCCGCACAACCTCGGCCCGCACGTCGGCATGAATCCAGTCGGGTTGCGGAGTCGCCCGGATCGCCGCCAGCGAAATGCGGTAATCGGCCCCCGTGGTCGCCGGCACTCCCCACCGCTGCCAGGCGAAGGCCAGCCCGATGCACGCGGAGACCACGACGACCAGCGCCAGCAAGGGACCGCGATACTGCGGCCGGGCCAGCATCCGCAGCCAGCGGAGCGTCTCGGAGGGAGACTTCGTCGGCGGCGCTTTCGGGGAATTTTTGCTGGCCATTTCCGAACTCCATTTCGGCGAATTGCGGCGCGTGCATCCGCGCGCGACAGGGGCCTTGCGATTACCACACCTCGACGGCCGTCTCCAGTTCCACGCCCGTCCGTTCCGCGACTCCCTGCCGGACCTCATCGATCAATGCCAGGACATCGCGGCTCTGTCCGCCGGGGCCCACGACGATGTAGTTGGGATTCCGCTCGCTGAGCGAGGCTTCCCCCACGCGGGCTGACTGCAACCCGGCCTGCTCGATCAGGCTCGATGCGCTCACGCCCCCCGGATTCTTGAAGATCATTCCCGTCCGCTGGTCGGCCAGCGGCTGTGCGGCCCGCTTCAAAATCCAGGTCTGCTGCATTTGTTTGGTCAGCCGGCTGGCATCTCCGGGCTCCAGTTCGAGCACCGCCTCGAGCACAGCCAGTTCGTCCAGGCTGCTGTCGCGATAGCCGAAGCGGAGCTCGCCTTTGCTGCGCGATTGGCTTGTGCCGCTGCGATTGAGCACAGTCGCCGCCACGGTCCACTGGCCGATGTCGACGCCGTGTGCACCGGCGTTGGTCTTGAGCGCGCCGCCGATCGTCCCCGGAATCCCCACGAGGTGCTCGAGACCCGCCAGGCCCGCCCGCACTGCCGCGGAAATCACATGTCCCAGCTTCGCGCCGCCGCCGACCGTCATCCGTTTGCCGCTCACCTCGATCTTGCCAAAGACAGCCGCGGCGAGCGACACGACCAGCCCGGCGACCCCTTCGTCGCGAATGAGGAGGTTCGAGCCGCCTCCCAGCACGCGGACGGGAATTCCCGCCGTGTGGCAAGCGGCGACGAGCCCGGCCAGTTCGTCGGCCGATGTCGGCTCGGCAAAATACTGGGCCGCCCCCCCCAGCCGAAACCAGGTGTAGGGGGCCAGGGGCTCTTGCTCCCGAACGATGTGCTCGAAACCGGCGGGAATGGTCATGGAGATTGCGTGCGGCCAGCGGCAAGATCGCCCGGAGCGAAGGCAGCACACTCCAGCCGCCCGCGGACGGGAAGCGAGTGCACCGGCATTCGGCCGGGCGGGGGAATCGATCCTAGGATTCTATCGGCTCCCCCGCCGGGCGTCAGCCATCACTGGCGTTCCCCCAGCGCCAACCGCGCAGGTTTGCCCGATCGGCCAAGATTGTCAGCCCAGCTGCCGGCCGCTGCTAGCAGCCCGTCTCCGACCGAAGAACGCCAAGCTGCAGAGTTGGCAAAGCCGCAGAGCTATCAAGGCCGCCAGGCGTCCGCTTGTTCGCCAGGCGTCTTCGCCCCTAATACGCCCCCCGCAGAATCTCCAGCAGCTCGGCCTCGGTCGGCCGGCGGGGGCTGGTTCCCATCAGGCGTTTGATCGCGAATGCTTTGGCCGCGAATTGGGGCAATTGCTCGAGAGTCCCGCCGAGGTCGCGGATCGTCGCGGGAATGCCGATCGCGCGGGCGATCGTTTCCACCTGGGCGATTCCCTGCTCGGCTGCTTGCCGTTCGCTGAGCCCCGCAGTGTCGACTCCCAAAAGCCGCGCGACGCGGGCCAGCGACTCGGTCCGCTCGGGCAGGATGTACCGCATCACGTGCGGCAACAGGAGGCCGTTCCCCGCGCCGTGCGAACAGTGCAGCACCGCGCCGAGCGGATACTCGAGCGCATGCACGAGCGCTACTGCGCAGTTCGAAAACGCCAGCCCCGCGACCGTCGCGGCCAGGGCCATGCCGTCGCGGGCCGCGGTGTTCGAGCCGTCCGTAACCGCGGCGACGAGGTACTTACCCACCAGTTCGATCGCTTGCTCAGCCAGGGCCATTCCCAGCGGATGCCGCCCCTCGTAGGCGACCGCTTCGTGCGGCTCGGCGGCGAGTTCCGCATAGTCGATCGCCGTGTAGGCTTCGATCGCGTGCGTAAGCGCATCGATCCCGCTGTCGGCGGTGACTTGCTGCGGACAGCCGTCGGTCAGTGCCGGATCGACGAGCGCGAGTGCCGGCCGCAGGAAGGGGCTGAGCGTGCTGACCTTGATTTGGTTTGCCCGATCGGTGAGGACCGCGGCGTGGCTCACTTCGCTCCCCGTGCCGGCGGTCGTGGGCAGACAGACGAGCGGCAGGATCGGTCCCGGCACATTGCCGAAGCTGAAATAGCGGCTCGGCTCGCCGCCGTGCGTGAGCAGGACCGCGGCGAACTTCGCCAGGTCCATGTTGCTCCCGCCGCCGAGCCCCACGACGCCGTCGGGACCGAACGCCCGCCCCGCCTCAGCCGCCCGCACCGCCGCTTCGACGCTCGGCTCCGGCTCTCCTTCGTCGAACACGTGCGTGACAATTCCCGCGGCCGCAAGGGGCGCGAGCACGCGATCCACAAGGCCGGCTGCCGCCAGCCGGCGATCGGTCACGAGAAGCAGCCGCCCAAGTCCCCGCCGGCCAGCCCGCTCCCCCAGTCCCGCCAATGCCCCCCGTCCAAAAACCAATTCCCCCGCGGATTGAAACGACCAGGCAGGGCGCATGAGCGAGCGGGGGACAGAAGGCAGGGGACGGGGAACAAAGCCTAGCCGGCTTTCGCCATTAGCTTCTCCACGAGCTTGGCCACCAGCTCCGGCTTATCTTCTTTGCGGAGGTGGGCGATCACGTCGGGTTTGACGCCGAGCTTGCCCAGGTGCAGGGTCAGGCTCTCCCAGTGCTTGAGCCGCTTCTTCCCTTCGGTCAGATACAGCTCGGTAATCAGCTCTTGCACCCTCTGCAGGGCGATGTCGTCCCGATGCTCGTAGTAGTTCCGAACGATCTTCTGCTGATACTTGGTCAGATCCGCCATCGATACCGTCCCTGCGAGGATTGATTGCGACTCGTCGCCGCACGTAAAACGCTGTCGAGTTCGCCGCCTGTAAATCTCTGCGACACCTCGTCGCTCATCGACCACGGGCCCCCTGCAAATTGAATCTTGTCCCGCCAGCCGGCAGCCCTTTGCGGGCGGGGCCACATTGAGGACGGGTCTTTCGACCCGTCTACGCGACATGAGAGGAACGGTTTCCCTTTAGTCCGTATAGTGTGCGACACCTTAACTACGGCACGCCGCCCGGCGGAACAAATCCTGCCGGCGGGCCAACGGCGCCCGATTGAGCGCCCGGGGGGCCGCCCGGCGGCCCGACCGGGGGGCCGGCATCCGGACCCATCGGCAGCGGCAGACCCGCCGGCATCTCCGGCAGCGGAACCAGGTTCGATAGCCCCCCGGCACCCGACAGCGCCGCCCCGAACTTACCCAGGACCGTCGTCGGTGCGGCCGGTTCGCCCGCGAGCGAGCTGGCAATCTTCTCCTTCACATCGGCTCCGTCCAGGATCTCGCTGATTCCGGCCAGCTGCGCTTCGGTGATCTGCGTCATCGTCAGGTTCAGCATCTCCTCGGGCTTGAGCAGGTCCATCTTGAGGAAGAGCCGGGCTTCGAGCAGGATTCCCGACCCATCGGCCGGAGCCTGTTCGATCAATTGATTTACCCGCATCAGCGCCCGCTCGGGCGTAAGCGCGGGAAGCGGCGCCATCTTCATCTTGTCGATCAGCTCCATCGCCCCATCGAGCGCCGTATCGACCGGGTCGTCGGCGTTCTTCTTCTTGCGGGCCTCGTAGACCGCCTTGTTGTCGAGCGTGGGCGACATGTAGAGCGGCTTGGTCACATCGGCGGCCGAGACGACCCGGAATTTCGTCACGTTCTTCACGTACTTGGTGACCGTCGCCGGCCGCACGGTGATCTCAAACGCGATCAGGTAATCGACGTTCGACGACTTGGCCAGTTCGCCCAGTTCCTTGATGTTCTCGACCGCGCCCAGAAACTCGACGCCCGGAATCATCTGACCAGTGACAGGCCCCGCCGGCTGAGCGCCGCCACCGCCTGCACCACCGCCAGCGCCCGGAATTCCTGGACCGCCGGCCGCCATCATTCCGGGTGGCGCGATATTCACCGCGTTGCCTTCATCGGGGTTGTAGTCGTCCGCCATACCCGGAGCGCCCGCCATGCCGGGCCCACCCGGGAACTGGTTATTGTTCGTCTTCGCCGGAGGAGGAGCCGCCAGGGCATCCTTATAGATGAGCCCCAGGTCGCCCGCCGCCAGCCGGGTGCGCAGCTTGTCGAGCAGCTTGGTGCCGAGTTCGCCGGTGAAATACAGCAGCTCTTCCGCGGCGGAATCGGTCTTCTGCGCTGCCTGACCGCTGTACAGGTCGCCGTCCATCGCCATGTCGGCCGGATTGGGCGGGCCGATCCCGGCCCCAGCCGCCCCGCCGGCTCCCGCTCCGCCGCCCCGATTGCGCTGGCCGAGCTTGCGGCTGGTCCGCTTGCCTCCTTCGCGTCCGGGCTGATTGGTTTCCTGTTCGGCGAGGGCCGCTTCCAATTCGGGCGAGCCGATCGGCTGCGGCGGGCCGTCGTAGTTCGCCGGCTGCGTGGTGTAAACGACTGCAATCCCCAGGCGCGTCGCCAGAGCGGGGCGACGCAAGGCCGGCGCCCACTGCAGATATTTGTCGATCTCGGCGCCCCCCTTCGACGTCGTCAGCAGGTGCGCCGCCATCAGTTGCAGCCCCTGATCCATGTCGCCGCCGGCGATCGCCTGGGCCGCTTTCTCCTTCAGCGTCTTCGGCTTCGGCGGTGCAGGACGTGCCATGCCGCCGCCAGCGTTGTAGGGATCGTAGCCCGCCTCGGCTCCTCCATAGCCGCCCGGCGGAATCATCACCCCGCCGGCTCCTTCGTCCATGGGCGGAGCATAGCCCGCCGGCATCGTGGTGACCGCGGAGTTCGGATCGTAACTGCCGGGAATCGCCGCGCCGGTATCCATGACATCGCCGGAGTACGCGCCGGTTCCCGATTCCATCGGGTTGTTCTCCACCGGCGGAGCGTAACCGTCATCGCCGGTTTCGCCCATCGGCATCGGCGGCGAGTTTGTCACAGCGCCGCCCCCGGCAGCAGGTGCCGGAGCCGGAGCGCCGGGCGGAGGCGGGGCGGAACTGGTGCCGGAATTCGAGGCAACGGGAGTTCCTCCCGAATCGCCGCCGCACCCGACCGCGAGGAGGAACCAACAAAGTCCCAAGCCCACTAGCACTGTTCTCTGCATCGCCGTCACCTCGAACCGAGGAGCCACAAGGAGGAGGCGTCGGCAGCCAAAATCGCTCGCGCCGCGCTCGCCCGAGAAGACATCGGAGGAGCCAGCGAGCAATATGGAAGCCCCGCCTCCAATCGTCACGCCCCCGATTATGGCAGCTTCGCAGACGACTGTCGAGCAAATGCAGCCCGAACAGGCGGACCGACGCTCAGCCGCCAACCAGCCCCGATGGTTCGTACAGGCGGTTTATCCAGGCGCCAATTGCGTTCCGTCGGCACCCTTCCGCGGATGCTAAATCGTCAGCCGATAGCGGCCCCAGCGGACCAGCCCGGCGAAGGCCAGGACCCAGGCAGTTTGAAAACCGTTGATGCCGAGGAAATGGCCCGGCTCGGGGCCGCCGCCGCCACCCGCGAACTTGCGAAATGTGTTCAAGAGCGGCAACTCGACGGCGGTCGCCAATCCCACCAGCAAGAGCGCGACGGGCACGGCCCACCAGGCTCCGCGCGGCACCAGCGCCGCCAGCAAGAGCGGAATCAGCATCAGCACGCCTGCGATCGCCAGGTAGCCGATGATCACCAGGGGACCGAAGTCGATTCGTTCGATGATCGGCGGCAGCAAGGCGCGCCCCAGACCCAGCAAGACCGCGATCACCGCCGTCACGATCATCAGGCTGCGAATGCCAAACTGTTGGTGGTCGGCTTGCCAGGCTCCCTTCGACGAACTCCGCACCAGCCGTACGCCAGACCCTCCGACAATCGTCCAGAGGACCGCCTGCGTCATGATCCATTGCGCCAGCAGCCCCGCGCCAAACGTCAGCAGAATCCCGCCATTGCCCGGGACGCGATGCACCCGAAAGTGGATTCCCAGAGCCACGACAAGCACCGCCAGGCACACGAGCGACAGCGGCTGTCGCCAGATGAGCCGCCCCGGCCCGAGCGCCGCCCACGCCCCGGCCAGCGTCGCCAGGCCAAACAGCGTGCCGAACACGGCGCCGATTGTTGCGTAGACGAGGGGCGTCGGCTGCGGTTCCGACTTCACGCCGATGATGGTCACCAGTGCCGCAGCCAACAGCACGACTGCCCCCAGCGCGACCATCCACCGCCGATCGGGTAGCGGCCGCAACAGCGAGCCGGCTACCTGGGGCAAATCCAACCGGTTGGCCGGCGATTGTTCAAGATTTTGTGACATGGGAGGGCGCGAGACCCTTTCACACGCGATTTCGTCTCGCGGCGCGATTCATAGGCGATTCGGATACCTCCTCCGCAGCTTAGCCGATCGCTGACCCTGCGGCACGCGCCATCGCCAGCCGATAGCCGCCCCACCGCAAGAGCGCCGTGATGGCGATCACCCAGGCGGCTTGAAAGGCGTTGATGGCGATGAAGTGCCACAGTTCCGGCCCCACCGCAGCGGTCGTCCTGGTGACGACCTGGAGCAGCGGCAACTCCGCCCACGTCGCCAGGCCCAGGAAGACGAGCGAACCGCCCGCGGCAATCGTCGCGCCACGGGCGACCAGCACCGCCAGCACGAGCGGAAGGATGCTAACGACCCCCGTCGCCGCGATGAAGCCAATGATGAGGAATCCTTCGCCCGCATCATCCAAAAAGCCTTCGTCGCGCAGGAGCCACCCCACGAGCAACCGGCCAATCCCCAGCACGACCGCGACGACGGCCGTCACCGTCATGAGTTGACGGATGCCGAATTGCCGCGTCGTGCGCGGGGCGTCGGCCTGTTGGTCGTGCAGACTTGTAAGTCGCAGTCCGTAGGCGATCGCCAAAAACCAGAGCGGAACCTGGGCGAACAGCCATTGCCCGCAGAGGACGGTGCCAAACACCACCATAAACAAGATCGCACGCTCGCTCCGTTCTAGCAGTGCAAATTTGATAGCGACGGCAAGGGCTACGGCTAGTACCAGCAACGCCGACAGCATCATCCGCCGCATCAGCTTGCCAGTTCCCAGGACGGCCCACGCCGCGGCCAGTGTCGTCAGGCTGAGCATCGTCCCGTACAGGTACCCGACAAACGCATACTCGATTGCGTCCGACGGGCCGCCCGGATGACGCACAATCAGCGGCAACAGACCGAGCCCGATGATTGCCAGGATCCACCGCCACACCCTGCGCCGCCGATCGCTGCTATCCGGCCGCGGCAGCGGCGCCGGTGGCAGTGGCGCCGACGGCGGAGCCCCAGTTGAAGGCAATGTCGCGGTCGAAGGCGTCGAAACCGAAGCCTGACCCGGCGCAACTTCACTCGATAGCGGCGGTTCGTTCATGGCAAATCCACCGAGGCCAACGCAGTCGTCAACCGATAGCCCCCCAACCGCAGCACGCCGGTGAAGGCGAGAATCCAGGCGGCTTGGGTCGCGGTCATGGTCGCCAGGAGCCAGATTTCCGCCGCCCGGACTCCCGACCTGTACTCCAGCTTGTTGAGCAGCGGAATCGCGACGCCTGTCGCCACCACACAAAAGCAGAGCGCGACCAATGTTGCCAGAATCGCGCCCCGCGGCAGTAGCGATGCCAAAAAGAGAGGTAGCACCACGACCAAGCTCGAGAGGGCCAGAAAGGAAAGGGTCGACGCGGCTCGCAGTGGTCCGAATGTAAGCATGAGGTCGGAATCAACGATCCCAATCACGGCCATCCGGCCGAGTCCCAGAAGGACGGCGACGCCGGTAGTAACCATCAATAGCTGCCGAGTTCCAAACTGCAGTCGGCCCAGATCTGACTCCGCGCCACCGCCCGTCCGCGCGATCCGCAGCCCGTAAGCGATCGCCAGCCACCAGAGCGGCAATTGGGCGACGAGCCATTCGAGAACCAACACGGCAGCGGTAATCCCCGTCATCAAAAATGTGATCCACTGATCGAACATCCGCGGCAGGGCTTGAACGCTGCTGAACGCGATCACCACAATCAAGACGGGCAAGAGGCCCAACGAGAGCGTGAGTCGCCGCGCAAGTCGCCCGCTTCCCAAAGGGAGCCAGGCCGCAGCGAGCGAGACGAAGCCCAACATTGTTCCCAGAAGAATGCCGCTATCAATCAGATTCCCGATGCCCGTGCGGTGCTCGAGATCAAGGGAGACCACGACGATCACCAACAGGCCCAACACCACGAGCAGCCCGATCGCCCAGGCCGTTTGATTCGCATCCTCCGCGGAGGAGAGTTCCGTTTGGCGCATGGTTCGGGGTCAATGACAAGTCCAGATAAGCAACGCCCCCAGTGTTGCG
>JALORD010000120.1 GCA_025459145.1 Pirellulaceae bacterium
TCGACACTCTGACGCTGGAACGCCTGTTCGACCAGCCGGCGAAGACGGCGATGATCGGGCTCGTCGCGCATCAACATCTGCGAGGTGAGCGGGCGGAGTGTCCGCGGCAGCCACCGCAGGAGCGTCCCCATCCAGCGATGGCCGGCCGCTGCCGGGTTCTGCAGGAACCGGTGATGATCGCGCAGAAGCTCGTTCACCGCGTCGTAGGTCGTCGCCATCCAGACCTTGCCAAACAGCGGCACGCGGACGCGAGCGACCGGACCTGCCGCGCGAAGCTGGGCCCAGAGCGGAAACGGATCGTGTTTGGCGGCCTGCGAGCAAAAGTCGAGGCGAAGCGGCTCGGCAGGCCGCTGCTGGGGCGCTGAGGCGCCCGATGACGGCGGATCGGAAGCGGCGGTGGATCTGGCCAATGCGGGCGTGCCCATGCCCCTATTTTAGCGGATTGACCCTCGACTAGTTCGCCAGCAATTCAATCGCTTCGGCGCGCGTATCGGCCAGTGTGAAATACTGATCGAGCTTCGTCACCGAGAGCACTCCGGCCACAAATGGCGCCGGCGCACAGAGAATGACGCGGCTCCCTTGGGTATTGGCATCCGCCACGAGCGCCACCAGATTTCCCACGCCGGCGGAATTGATCCGCGGCGACCCGGAAAGGTCGACAATAAGCCGCGTGCCGCTTTGCCCGACCAGCGGGTGCAGCTGCTCGCGGAAATTTTCGCGGGCCGATTCGTCGAGCGGTCCCGAGGTTTCCGCCAGCACGTAGTCCGCTTCACGGGTGATTCGCAATTCCATGGTCGACAACCTCCAGGAGCCCAATAACGATCGTTGGCAGGCTCCTGAGATTGTCCCGAACCGGCGGCTGCGTCAATCCGGTGCGCTGCGTTAATCCGCCGCGCTGGGGCATTCCGCTGCACGGGATCATTCCGCTGCACTGAGTCATTCCGCTGCGCGATGGCCGGTCGCCGCCTGAGCCGACTGGGCGGTCGACTCGGCCGCTGGCTCGGGCGGCCGCTCGGAACGCTGCGCGATCCGTTCGACCTTCACGTTTCGCAGCTTGCGGCGTTCATCTTTCGGCAGGTATTCCCGTTCGACCAGTTCCGGGTCGTACTGAGTCCATGTTTCACGCATCGCTTCCGAACCGACGCGGCGCATCACTTCGCCATCTTGCCACACGGCCAGATAACCGCCGCTGTGCCAATCGCGCTGGGGAAGCTGGCTCGCACTCTTCACGAGCCGCCAGTCCCGGACCATGTACCGGCTGTGGTCGCCGGACCAGTCGTAGAAGATCACCTGGTCAAAGACCAGGCGGCCTTGTTCATCGAAGAAGTGGTTAACCTCGATGAGGTCGACCCGCTCGCGAGCCACATCCTCGGTCGGATGAGAACTCAAGACAACAACGAGAGCGCCGATCGCATGTGTAAAAGGACTCACCATTCACCTCCTTGTTTGCAGGTGACGACTTCGCGGTGAGACCCCGGGGTTAACGCGTTGTCTTCTACTATCGGAAGCCGTCTACAGCGTCAAGAGACTTTTTTTGGTGCCACAGAAAACATACGTGGAAAACTTTTAAAAACCTTTCGCAAACAATGTGCCGCGCTCCGCCGGACTTGGAAAAAGGTCCTCCCACCGGCAATCCCTAACGATTAGGGCGAAACGACTGCCCGTTTTGTTACCGAAAAGCGGTCCAGAGCCCCACAACCCGCGCCGTCCGCCGGCGGAGATTTGCGGGCCGGGAAGCGCTAGAATTAGGCAAGCCCTTGCGCCATATGCCCGAGCATTAGTCAGAAGGGGCGAGTGGGGGGAGTCTTCAGACGGTTCGGGAAGCGCCTTGGGGACCGACGAAGACGCCTTGTACGACTGGCCCCAATGGGGCAGAATTCGGTGAACCCGACGAACCAGGAGTCGCCCCTGCGGCTCCTCAATGACAGCCGGAGAGGTGGCTGAGTGGTCGAAAGCGCCGGTTTGCTAAACCGGTGTACGGGAAACCGTACCGCAGGTTCGAATCCTGTCCTCTCCGCATTCCCGACTGCCCGCGTGTCATAAGTCCTTGATACGCGGGCAGTTGCGTTTCTTGGCGTCGCTCGACAGAGCCCCCGTGTAGCGGCTTGTCGCGAGCCTCTCTGACGGGGCACCCTGCGCTTCATTCGTGCTTCACGTCAGGATCGGATCGATGACCTGGCCGTGTACATCTGTCAGGCGGTAGTCCCGGCCGGTGTGGCGGTAGGTCAGGCGCGTATGATCGAGGCCTAAGAGGTGCAGGATCGTCGCGTGGAAGTCGTGGACATGCACCTGGTTCTCGGCCACGTCGATGCCGTACTCGTCGGACTGGCCGTAGGTGATGCCCGGCTTCACGCCAGCACCCGCCAGCCACGAGGAGAAGACCCAGTGGTGATGTTCCCGCCCTTTGGCGTCGGCAGCCGCGTTGAACGGCGTTCGGCCGAACTCTGTCGTCCAGACCACCAGCGTCTCGTCGAGCATCCCGCGCTGCTTCAGGTCGCGCAGCAAGCCGGCAATCGGCTGATCGATGTTCTTCGCCAAGGGCGCATGAGTCTGCATGTCGCCGTGGGCGTCCCAATTGGCCGATGAGCCGACGTCGATCAGCTCGACAAAACGCACTCCCCGCTCGGCCAGCCGGCGAGCCACCAGGCACTGCCAGGCAAAGCCCTGCGTACTGCCACGGGGGAGTCCATAGAGATTGAGGGTGGCATCGCTTTCTTCCGAAAGGTCGAACACCTCGGGCATCTCCATTTGCATGCCGAATGCCGTCTCGAACGATTTGATCCGCGCGGCGAGCTGCGGATCACCGAGCCGCGAAGCCAAATGCTGCTCGTTGCGCTTGGACAGCAGGTCCAGTTCCAGTTGTTGTAACCGGCTGGTCGGCGTGCGACGCTGAATATTGGCCACTGGTTCCGGTCCCGGCACTACCAGGGTTCCTTGATGCGAACCCGGCAGGAAGTCGCTGCCCCAGACCTGCCCGCCCGCATAAGGCGATTGCGGAGCAATGACGACGAACGACGGCAGATTGCGATTCTCCGTCCCCAGACCGTAACTGACCCACGAGCCGATGCTCGGCCGGGCAAAGGTGAACGAGCCGGTGTGAATGCCGAGCGTCGCCTCGTAGTGATTCGTGTGGTCCGATTTCAGCGAGCGAATGACGCACAGGTCGTCGACACACTCGGCCATGTGGGGAAAGAGGTCGCTGACTTCCGTCCCGCACTGGCCGCGCGGAGCGAACTTCCACTGCGGAGCCTTCAGGAACATCTGAAAGTCCCCTTTTCGCCCCTGGAATTCGCTGACCGGAATCGTCTTGCCTGCATCGGCCAGCAGTTTGGGCTTGGGATCCCACGAATCAACGTGCGAGACGCCGCCACTCATATACAGGAAGATGACGCGCTTCGCCCGCGGGGCAAAATGGGGCGGCCGCGGCGCGAGCGGATCGAACCGAGCGGGTACCTCCTCGGCGAGTAACTCGGAAACAATGCCCGGAAGCAGGAGCGAACCGCCCACCAGCGAGCGGAGCATGCCGCGACGGCTGAATTCGAAGTTGGGTTGAGTGGTCATTCGTTCGGCTCAGTCCACATGCAGGAATTCGTTGCTCGCGAAAATCGTTCGCAGGTAAGCGGCCAGGGCGCGGAGTTCGACCTGTTCCGCATTCGCGGCTGTCAGCTCGGAGCGGTAGGCGGACAGGAAGTCCAATGCCTCGCGGCGCGCTTCGTCCGACGGCGTACGACCATACGCCTGTTGCCAGGCCAGGTCGATTTGCCCGGCATCGTCGGGAGTCGTTGCCCGCAGGTTTGTGGCCCATGCTTCGGCCTGGGCATGGATTCGCGAGTCGTTGAGGAAGTAAAGCGATTGGGTTGGCACCGTCGTCTCCAGGCGGTTGGGCGTCGACGCATTCGGGTCGGCTCCGTCGAAGAGCGCCAGAAACGGATGGCGGGCGATTCGCTGCGCCATCAGGTACACGCTTCGCCCGTTGTGGTCGTATACGGCGCGGAAGGGACCGTGCTGCGTGTACGCCCACTGGATAGGCGAGGGGAACGGATGTCCGGCACGTGGCGCCGAATCGAGCTGGCCGCTTACCATGAGGATCGAGTCGCGAATCTCCTCGGCCCCCAGGCGGCGGCGCGGGAACCCGACGTACAGATCGGTGAGGTCCGTCGCGGTCGAGGCAACGTTCGCTGCGGTCTGTTGCTGATAAGTCGCGCTCAGCATGATCCGCCGGTGCAGGGCCTTTATCGACCACCCGCTACGGACGAGCTCGGCCGCCAAGTGATCGAGAAGTTCGGGATGTGTCGGCGCGAGGCCGCGGCTGCCAAAGTCATTCGGTGTTTTGACCAGACCCCGTCCGAAATGATACTGCCAGATCCGGTTGGCGATGACGCGGGCCGTAAGCGGCTGGTCGGAGCGCGTCAGCCACTGGGCCAGTTCCCACCGGCCGCTCCCCTTTGTCTCTGGTGGAAGCGAAGCGGCTCCGAGCACTTGGATGAACCCACGCGGCACTTTGTCGCCTGGTTGATCGGGCTCGCCACGCTGCTGAATCCTCGCGTCGTGCGGGGTCCCCTCCGTCACGCCATAAGCGAGCGGCAACGGCCCTTCGGAGAGTAGCTGCTCGAGCTCTTGCGATTGTCGACGAAGGTCCGCCAGCAGGGCAGCGATCTGATCGCGGAGCTGGGTCACTTGCCGGCGGCGGTCGTCAGCCCCGTCCACGGATTTCGCTGGTCCATCGAACGGCGGCAGAGGCACGTCCTGAATGACAAAGTTGTCGGCATCGAGAGCAGGCCGCACGCCCCCCCGATGTCCGTAGCTGTCGATAAACGTGTAGTCGATCGTCTCATCCCAGTTGCTCGCCAACTTGCCGGAGAACTCGATCTGATCGGCGGAGGAGGCAAGGACCCCCGTGTAGGACTTGGCAGGCAAGTCAAGGATGAGCTGTACCTGATACCACCGGCCAATCTCCAGGGTGGCAACGACATCACGGTCATCGCCGCTGCGGCGGAAGAACTCGCCGCCATTGAAGAACAACTCGACCGCGGCCGATTGGCCCGGCCCATGGCCGAGATAGTACCGCCACGAACCGTCGCCGCCACGCGCCTGACTGGCGCAGCGAAAATCAAAGCCGACAAACAGTTGCCCGCGCTCGGAAGGTTTCACTGCCGGCAGTCCCATTCCGAATCCGTCGTATTCCCCTCGATTCGGCAGGTGGATGCCGAGTTTGCCGGGAGCGAATATGTTGCGAAACGGACTTTGAGCACTGGCCGCGAGTTTGACGACACTATTCGGGCCGGGACCCCAGGGAGTGGCGGGGGGCAAGCCGTCCGTCTGCAATTCGAAATCGCCGTCGATCCCCGCCAGCGTTTGTAGTTGCCCCGTCAATGCATTTAAATCGGCGCTATGGTTCGTTCCCGGCATGGCCGGCGGCTCAGTACTGACCGCTGGTATCGGGGTCGTTTGAATCGCCAGATTGTCGAAATCGATGGCCGGGCGCCCCGCGGTCGTGTCCACTCCGGAGTCCAGCCGGACCAGTTCAACCGCGCCGCTCCAGCGCGCATCGAACGGCTGCGGGGCAATCTCGGAAGTTGTTCCCGGTGCACCCCATCTCCCTGCAACCGTTCCGGATTCCAGATCGAGCTGAAGCTGCAGGTTCTGCCACTTTCCCAGTTCGACGGTGCCGATGTTGGTGCTCGTGGTGGCGGTCTCGAGCGAGATGGAATCCATACCGATCCGAACTGCGAGCGCCATACCGCCATCCATGCCGCCAATCGTCAGGCGGTGGGTTGCGTTGGACTGTCCGGGAGCGGCGTGGACCCGAAAGTCGAGATTGATGTAAACCGAGCCAGCTCGCTCGCGCGTCAATCGCGGATGGATCGCCTGAGCGAGCGAGTAGCTGTCGGCATCTGCGGCAATACTCACGCCAACTCGTCCCGCGGGATACAGATTCTGAAACGGGCTCTGAGCCGGGGTGGTCACGGCGATCTCTCCTTCATAAACCCACGGCGGCACGAGCACTCCCTTGCTGCCGCCGGCCGCCGGGGCCTGAAGTTCAAAGTCGCCGTCCATGTCATGCAATGACCGGAGCACCGCCGTTGGCACGGGCTGCTTCTGTCGCGTCAATTGCGCAGTCATCGACGCAACTCGCTGCTCAAACGTCCGCCACCGCGCGAGCGACTCCGCCGGCGGCACCAGCGGGACCATCGAGCGAACCTTCTGCTTCTGTTCCGAGCCAGGGAAGGCATAGCGGCTGCTGGCGAAAATGCCGTACAGGGCATAGTAGTCCCGCATCGACACGGGATCGAACTTGTGATCGTGGCAGCGGGCACAGCCGAGACTCAGCCCGAGCACGGACTGTCCCAGTGTGTCGATCGAGTCCTGGATCGTCAGGTGGTGATAGTTCTCCGAGTCAAAGCCGAACCGCCGCGAGATCGCCAGATACCCGGTGGCCGTCACCCGTTCTGCATATTCTTCGCGAGGGCCCTCGTCGGCGAGGATGTCCCCCGCAATCTGCTCGCGCACGAACTCGTCGTACGGCTTGTCCGCATTGAAGGCGTCGATGACATAATTCCGGTACCGCCACGCCACCGGCACAGGATAGTCTGCCGTTTCGCCGGCCGTATCGGCGTAGCGGACGACATCGAGCCAGTGGCGTCCCCATTTCTCCCCGTAGGCGGTCGACGCGAGCAGACGCTCGATCAGGTTTGCAAATGCGGCGGGCGAGTCGTCGCGGAGGAAAGTCTCCACCTCCTCGGGCGTTGGCGGCAGTCCCGTCAGGTCGAACGTCGCCCGGCGAATCAGCGTCAGCTTGTCGGCCGGCGGCAACGGAGCAACGCCTGCCGCTTCTTGCGGGGCGCGAATATAGGCATCGATCGAAGTGCGGCCCCATTCGCGATCCGTAGTCTGTGGAGCGCTGGGCCGCAACGCCTCAAAGGCCCAATGGGTGACGGCCGCAAATTTAGCTGAATTGTGGGGCCATACCGCACCCTCTTTGATCCAGGCGACGAAATCGGCGATCTGGTCGGCACGCAGGGCCTGGTCCTTGTCAGGCGGCATTGCCGAAACGTCGGCGTGCCGCTGAATCACTCGAATGAGCAGGCTTTCATCGGGTTTCCCCGGCACAATGGCCGCCCCCGACTCGCCCCCCCGCACCAGTGACGCGCGCGAATCGACCCGCAAGTCGCCGGACGTTTTCGCGGCACCATGGCAACGAAAGCACGTCCCCGCGAGGACGGGCCGAATTCGGGCCTCAAACCGATCCTCGCGATCGTCCGCCAATGTAAACGACGTTCGTCCGACCACTCCATAAGCCAAGAGCAATAGCGCGGCAAACCGCACACCGTTCATAATCCGCTCCCCCGACCATGGGCCGATTTCACTGAGCTTCATGCTAGTCGAATTCAAAACGCGCCGCTGCACGACGTTCAACTCGGGGATCGCCGAGCATCAACGGCATCAACGGCATCAACGGTATCAGCCGGCAGTCCGAACACGATAGAATCGGATGCAGGTACCGGAATCTCCGCGGGAGCTCCGTCACACCGCGATGAATGTGCACGACGTGCGACAACTATCAGCCACGGGTTCGCAGGCCGTGAGACACACCTGACGTGCATGTTGTGGCGCGTGAAGAATTCACCGCGCGCCGCCAACCGCTTCCACGATGACCAACCGGGAGCGAAGCCCTGATCGATGATCGTTTAGGCTTGGTAAGGCTGCAAGGCTCCCTGGCACTGAACGCAAGCTGGGACCGCTGCGGCGAAATAGCACTGGCAACGCGGGCAGTAACTCATCTGGCCCTCGCAGGCGGCCGCCACCATCTCTTGCGCCGCCTGCTGGCTATTGCCAGCTTCCGTTAGCTTCTGGACGGCAAGATGCAGCGGCATTCCCTTCGCCAGTTCGCGGCGCACCGCCTGCTCGAGTTGCCCCCCTCCGCCGACGGGCATGTTGGTGTGCGGCGGATTGTGCACCACCTCGGGGCGAAACTGGCCGCCGCACCCCGAGCACTCGACATATTCGCCGTGGTTGGAGATCGGAAAGAGCGGGATGAAGTAGAGCGTGAAATAGCGGGCGATGCGAGTGTGCCGAAAGTGCTGCGGCGCGAGGCACCGCGGGCAATGAAACTGCCCCTCGCCCACGGGAATCTCGCGTCCTGAAGTTCCGTAGATGATCATCGCCCGCGCTCCAGACACGCCTCGCCTGAAATGGCCAACCGAACCGGTCCAAAGTGTAGCAAGGTGGTTGGTCGATCGCGAGCATTCCTCCACAAATTGTGGAATGGAGCTTGCGCGAGTCGGATCAATCACCCCACCGCCAGGCGTTCGAGCAGCTTGCCCACCGCGTAAGCCACCGCCGCCGCTGCGCCGCCGATGGCGAGCGTCTCGAAGGCTGCGGCCCAAGGTCGGCGATCGATGATGTGCCCGCGGGCGTATCCGACCAGAAAGAACGTGGTTCCCGTCAGGCCAATGCTCCAAGTAAACGTTTCCTGGGCATGCCCTCCGAGTGCCGCAATGACCGGCAGTAGCGGGACGAGCCCGGCGAGCAGGAAGGCGACGAACGTGGCGAGCCCGGCTTTCCAAGGGGTCGGAGGCGTGATCTGGAGTCCCCACTCTTCGGTGAGCATCGTATCGACCCAGCGGCGGCGGTCCTGCGTGATGACCGTGACGACTTGCTCGAGAACATCCCCCTCGAAACCCTTGCCCTGAAAGATCTGCCGGATTTCTTCCCGCTCGCCCTCGGGAATCTGTTCAATGTGCATTTCCTCCATCCGCCGGACGCGGGCCACGAGTTGCTGATCGGAGCGGGCCCGCAGGAAATTCCCGGCGGCCATGCTCAGGCCGTCGGCCAGGACATTTGCCATCCCCAGGACGAAGACGATGCCGTTGCTGAGCCCCGCGCCAGCTGCTCCCGCGACAATGGCAAACGTTGTGATTGCTCCATCGACCGCCCCGAGCACAAAGTCCCCCACGTAATTGTGCTGGGTGGCGGCCGCAATCCGCTCGGCAATTGCCTCGGGCGTATGGTCGGAGTTGAGCTTCTCGACGGAAATCTTTGTGCCGGCAGCGGCATCCAGCGCAGGGGGCTCGGAGGGTTTGCTCATGACGCGCTGGCTTCTGGCGACCGAGAGAATGAAGGTGAGGTTACGCTTTAGGCTAAGCCAACTGGGCCGCTAGGCACAGCGGTTGTCAGGACCTACGATTCTCTCCATCGAGGCTCCGCACTGGCAGGGAGGTGGCGATGGGGCGATCGCGCCGACTGACTTTCTATGGCTTATTGCTCGCCGCCGGCACGGGAATCGTGCTGGGAATGGGAGCGTTCACGTTCAACTACGCCGAGGGGACGAGCTATCTCTCGAACGACCCGGCCGCGTGCGTGAACTGCCATATCATGCGCGATCAGTACGACGGGTGGCGGAAGAGCACACACCACGCCGTCGCCACCTGTAACGACTGCCACGTGCCGCACGACCTGGTCGGGAAGTACGCCACCAAAATTGAGCACGGCCTGCGGCACAGCAAGGGATTCACGCTTCAGGACTTCCACGAACCGATTCGCATCAAGGACAGCAGTCTGGCGATCGTCGAGCACAACTGCATCCGTTGCCACGCGTCGCTCGTCGCCGATTTGCCGCAGCATGGCGAGCACGTCGATTGTGCCCATTGCCACAGCGGCATTGGGCACAGTGCGCGGCCCTGAGCCGGATCGTGGGATGGTCCAAGCCAGCGGGAACTCCCTTTTAGATACTGCAATCTCCAGACGACCAAGTGATCCCATGAGCGAGCCAACCCCCGGTGCTTCCCGATTTGTGTGGCTGCGTTATCTGCTGACGTTGGCGCTCTTTGCGGCGGCGGCCTACGGCGTGATGGCGCTTTACCAGAACATCATGCTCCGCAAGCAGGAGGCGCTCCAGACATCGTTTGAACTGGTGAAGTTGACCGAGGAGACGGTCGATCCGAAGGAATGGGGCAAGAACTTTCCGCGGCAGTACGACAGCTACCTGCGGACCGTTGACACGGTGCGCACGCGCCACGGCGGCAGCGAAGCGTTTCAGAAGCTCGACGACGACCCGCGGCTGCGAACGATTTTTGCCGGCTACGCGTTTAGCGTCGACTATCGCGAGGAGCGGGGACACGCCTTCATGCTCAGCGATCAGGAAGAAACCGAACGTGTGACGAACTTCAAACAGCCGGGCGCTTGCCTGCAATGCCACGCTTCGGTGCTTCCGGCTTACTACGAGGCCGGTGTGCAGGCCGGTGTCCCCAGCGACCAGGAGCATCGGCAGGAGGCCATCCGCAAGGGCTTTGAGGAAATCTGCGCCATGCCCTACAGCGAGGCTCGCCAGCTCGTCAGCCATCCGGTCACCTGCCTCGATTGCCACGACCCCGAGACCTTGGCTTTGCGCGTTACGCGACCCGCGTTTTTGCAGGGTATCGCCGAACTGGCACGCTCCGACGAGGCGGTGCCGCACCTGCCCAGCATTGAGCGCTGGCGGCAAGGATCGCGGCAGACTGACTATGATCCGAACGAAGAGGCCAGCCGACAGGAATTGCGCTCGATGGCCTGCGGACAATGCCACGTCGAGTACTATTTCAAGGGTGACCGCAAGACGGTGACGTATCCGTGGGCCAACGGCCTGAAGGTGGAGCAGATCGAAAAGTATTACGACGACGCGGGTTTCAAGGACTGGACGCATGCCGTGAGCGGTGCCGACGTGCTCAAGGCCCAGCACCCGGAATTCGAGCTGTGGTCGCAGGGGATTCATGCCCGCAGCGGAGTCTCCTGCGCCGATTGCCACATGCCCTACATTCGCGAAGGGGCAATCAAGCTGAGCGACCACCACGTCCGCAGTCCGTTGCTCAACATCTCGCGGGCCTGCCAGCAGTGCCACAATTATCCCGAGAGCGAGATCCTGGCCCGCGCAGAAGCAATCCAGGACCGAACCAAGGGATTGATGATCCGGGCCGAGCAGGCGACGGTCGATGCCATTCAGGCCATCGAGCGTGCTGCCCAGGAGAATGCCCCGGCCGAACAACTGGAGGCAGCGCGCAAATTGCAACGACAGTCCCAATGGAGAACCGATTTTGTCGCCGCCGAGAACTCGCTCGGCTTTCATGCGCCGCAGGAATCGGCTCGCATCCTGGGCGAAGCGATCGACCTGGCCCGCCAGAGCCAACTGGCGGCACTTGGGAAACTGAAGGCACCGCCCGGTGACGAAACCAACGCCGGCGAGCAGCCTGCCGAGGCAACCGACACTGATCGCTAGGGACGCCACGCAAATTCGGCGAGGACCGGATAGTGATCGCTCAGATCGCGCTCGGCCTCGGGAATCTGCCAATAGTTGTCGAGATGGTTGTCGTCCTGCCGGGTGCCGCGGACCACCAGATCTTTGCGTACCGAGATCCGCTCGCAGACGAGGTCGCGCCGCCCGGGAGCGTCCGCCACGAGCGACGGCGAAACGAGAATCCGGTCAAACTGTTTTCCAATCAGGTGCGTGGCAGGGACCGGTTGGGGATGCAGGCGGAAGAGATCGACTAGATCGTCCGCCGGATCGGGCGTATCGAGCCCTCGCAATACGCCGGCGTCCCCTTCCGGCGTGGTCTCGGAGAAAAGCTCATTGGTGTTGATGTCCCCCAGGACGATCACGTTTTCGCCCGCAGCGATTTCCTGGTGGATCCACTGCCGGATCAGGCGGGCCTGCTTCTTTCGTATCTCAGCCCCTTCGGGCATCGCGCGGAGGTGGACATTGAGGAGCCGCACGCGTTCGCGGTTTTCGCCGCTGCCCCACTCCAGTTCGCAGAACAAGTGCTTGGCGACGTTGTAGTATTCTTCTGAGGCGAACATCTCCTGCGATTGCCTCTTTACGCCGTAGCCCACGAGGCCACTC
>JALORD010000544.1 GCA_025459145.1 Pirellulaceae bacterium
GGCTGCTTTGCGTGGCGACTCCGTGCGAAGGATCAGTCGCCACGGAGCTTCAGCCCCATGATCGTCAGCTTTTCGCGGACTTCATTGAGGCTCGTAACGCCAAAGTTTTTGCACTCGAGCAGATCGTCGCCGGTCTTCCGGACCAGTTCGCCGATTAACGTCAGGCCGAGACGAGCCATGCACTTGCGGGCTCGGACCGACAGGTTGAGTTCGGCGATCGGCCGTTCGAGCAGGGCCTGTTCGTCGGGCGACATCGAGGTGACGTCGATTGTCGTTTCAGCCCGTGCGGGCTCCGAGGCAAACTGCCCCAATTCCAGCCCCTTGCTGGCGAGCATGTCGCGGATTTCGACGAGCGACGTCTCGCCAAAGTTCTTGCTTGCGAGCAACTCCGCTTCGGACGTACGCGTCAGATCGCCCAGCGTTCGCACGCCCATCTTCTGCAGGCAGTTGCGGCTGCGGACCGACAGTTCAAAATCGGTGACCGGTACGCTAAGCACCTGCGCCATCCGCTCGTTACGGCGCTGCGCCTCCTCGTCGAACAGAATGCTCCCCGAGGCGGAGGCGTCCTTCGAATAAAGGCGGGCCCGCGGGTGATCGGGGAACGAATCGAGCACACGCTGGTAGCAGATCTGTGCCCGATCGAACTGTTGGCGATCTTCGTACAGGATTCCCAGGTTGATCAGTGTGCCGACATTGGTCGGAAACGTGGCGGAGGCCCGCTGATAGAGCGCCAAGGCCAGATCGTCGTTGCCGCGGCGATCGTTCTCGATGGCCAGGCCGAACAGCGCTCCAGCGTGCTTGCCATCCACTTCCACGGCCCGCTCAAACAGCGCGACCACTTCCGAGGGCTGGCCTCCCATCGCGGCAACCGTTGAACCCCGTTGGTACAGGTACTCCGCGGTTTGCTCGACCGCGCCGGAAAGCTTGTCGAGTGTCTCGAGCGCCTTGGCCGACTGCTTGTCGTAGCGATAGGTCTCGGCTATGGCGAGGGAGCAGTCGTCGCTGTTGTAGCCCGCCTTTTTGGCCGACTCAAACGCCTTCACAGCTCCCGCATAGTCGGCAAGCGCAAACTTGGTCTTGCCGAGATAAAAATGGGCCAAAGCGCCGCCATCTGCGCTGCTCAGGGTGTCTTGTGCCTGTCGGTATCTCCCCAGCAAGTAATAGCAGACCCCTAGGCGTACCGCGGCAGCGGGGGAGCGATCCTCGCGAGTCTCGAGCTCGGCGACCGCGTCGCGCAAGCTGGCGAACTGCGTGTGGTCTTCGGCAATGGAGCTCGTGAGCTGGTTGATCTCGCGAGGGCCAAAGGTGCTGTTGGAGAGTACGATGTCGCGAAAATCTGTCTGAACCGCTGGCACCATAGGGGCTTTGCTCCGTGGTCAATGACGGCAAGTGGTCAATCGACGGCCGATTCGAGAGTGGCGGGCAGTCGCCGCGATCGCCCAGGCAGGAAGAGCCAGCGGTGGGAGTCGAACCCACAACCCCCGCATTACGAATGCGGTGCTCTGCCGATTGAAGCTACGCTGGCCGATTGAAGCTACGCCGGCATCTTGGCCGTAGCAGATCGCAAACCGTTGAGATTAAAGCGGTTGGGTACAATCGTCAAGGCCGCCGAGCAAGAAACGCCGCAAAGCCCACCGACACCGTAAGTCATTACGCGGCTGCAACTTGACGCCCGGCCCCCGTCCCCGCAAACTCACGTATCCGGTGCGCTCTCTCATCCCGCGGCTCGACTTCTCACGGAACTCGCTGTGCCCACTCCCGATCCCTTGGCCCCTTTGCGCGAAGCGATCCGTCTTTCTCCCGACAATGTCCCCTTGCGCCAGCATCTGGCCGAGTCGCTCCTCGGTCTGGGGCAACCCGAGCAGGCCGAAGCGGAGTTCCGCAACGCCCTGGCGATGGACCCTCAGAATGACGCGCTGAAATTGGGACTGGCTCGAGCGTTTCTGGCGCAGCAAAAGGCTTCCGCGGCACTTGTCATCGTCGAAGATATGGCCCGCCGACGCGATGCGCCCGGAGCAGCGCACGTTCTGTATTCCCGGCTCCTCTACCAGCGCGGCGAGGTGCCGCAGGCGGTCGCCGAGTACAAGCTGGGAGTCGAAAAGGACGAAGGAGCGGCCGATCTCGAATTCGCCGGACGGCTGGGAATCGGCGCCAGCTATGAAGATTCCGAACTCGTCGACGGCCGGCTCCGCTCGGCGGGGGAAGAGCTTCCTGCGCCCGCGCCGGAAATCGAGCGGCCGAAAATCACATTCGCCGATGTGGGGGGAATGGACGCCCTCAAGGAAGAAATCCGCCTCAAGATCATCCATCCGCTGAATCACCCCGAGCTGTACAAGGCCTACGGCAAGCATATCGGCGGCGGAATCCTAATGTACGGCCCTCCCGGCTGTGGCAAGACGCACCTCGCCCGTGCCACGGCCGGAGAAATTCAAGCCGGGTTTATCGCCGTCGGCATCAGCGATGTTCTCGACATGTGGATCGGCAGCAGCGAGCGGAACCTGCATTCGCTGTTCGAGCAGGCCCGCGAACATAAGCCGTGCGTGTTGTTCTTCGACGAAGTCGATGCCCTCGGCGCGCGGCGGAGCGACATGCAGCACAGCGCCGGTCGGCATCTAATCAATCAGTTCCTGGCCGAGATGGACGGCATCGCCTCAAATAACGACGGGCTCTTGATCCTCGCGGCGACGAATTCCCCTTGGCACCTGGATCCCGCCTTTCGCCGGCCGGGGCGGTTTGACCGAGTGCTATTCGTTCCTCCACCGGACGCGCCCGCCCGGGCTTCGATCCTGCAGATCCTTTGCCGCGGCAAACCGATTCAAGATCTCGATTACGCGCAGCTCGCCAAGCGGACCGATCAGTTTTCGGGCGCCGATCTCAAGGCGGTCCTCGATCTATCGATCGAAGCCAAGCTGCGCGAGGCAATGAAAGCCGGGATTCCCAAGCCGCTCTTAACAGCCGATTTGGCGGCCGCCGCTGCGTCGCTGAAGCCGACGACGAAGGAGTGGTTCGCCACCGCGCGGAATCACGCCCTGTATGCCAACCAAGGGGGCATCTACGACGACATCCTTAAGTACCTCAAGCTGGCATGAACCAAGTCCATTTCCAGCGCGGGTCGCTCCTCTATCAACAAGGCCGCTACGGCGAAGCCATTGGCGAACTGCGTCTGCAACTGGCTCAAGGCTCGGAAGACAGCCTGACCCACGGCCTCTTAGGACTCTGCCTTGCCGAGGAGGAGCAGTACGATGTGGCCACCGAACACGCTCGCCAAGCGATCCACCTGCAGCCGGATCAGGCGTTTGGCTATTACGCGCTGGCTCAGGTGATGCTGCACCGCCACCGCTACGACGAAGCTCTCCAGGCGATTCTCGAAGCGATCCGCTGCAATCCCTACGATGCCGACTACTTTGCGATCCTCGCCAGCCTCTACCTGCGAAACAGCAAGTGGCGCGAGGCGCTCGAAGCGGCCAATCAGGGTCTGGCGATCGAG
>JALORD010000121.1 GCA_025459145.1 Pirellulaceae bacterium
AAAGATCCGCTCCACTGGTCTTCCCGCATGCACCTTGAAGACCTTCCGCAAAAAGGCGTACTCCGCCTGCCAATCGGACCCGAACACGAGGTCGTAGTATTGCGGATGGTCGTACAGACTGGTCGGGGTCGGAGAACCTGCCATAGGTGGGGCACCGGCTGGAGGGAGGGCCCGCGTGGTGCCGGCCGCGAAGAAATCGTGAAGGAAGGGGCCAAATATAGGCGGATGTCCGCAATCTGTCAGTAAGCGGACCCAGAAAAGACTTGAAGTCTACCTGGGCCAGGACTTAATTTAGTAGCTAATCATTCGCCTGCTAATGATTTGGCTGCGAATGGTCCGCGGCGGGGTCAGTAAGCGGACCCAGAAATGACTTGAATTCTACCTGGGCCAGGACTTAATTTAGTAGCTAATCATTCGCCTGCTAATGATTTGGCTGCGAATGGTCCGCGGCGGGCGCGATGCAGCAATGCTGATTCACGGCCGGTAACCCCCGAGGTGCGAATGACCAAGCGTCTCTTGGAATACGACTTCGAAAATAGCGTCGGCTACTGGATCTGTACGGCGTCGCACGCCTTTCAGCGGGCGTTTAACGAAGAGCTGGCGCCGCAAGGGGTTACGTATCGTCAGGCGCAGGTGCTGGCCTGCCTGGCGCTGGAGGGAAGCCTGTCGCAAACCGACTTGGCCGATCGGATGGGGATCGAACCTCCGACGCTCGTGGGCATCCTGGATCGCATGGAGCGCGACGGCTGGATTCGGCGCGACGGCGACAAGACCGATCGCCGCCGCAAGCTGGTTCTGCCGACAGCCGCCGCCAAGCCCGCTTGGGCCAAAGTTGTGAGCGTGGCCAAGCGCGTCCGCGAACGGGCCGGCCGCGGACTATCGCCGGTCGAACTTGCGCAGCTCAAGCGGCTCCTCGAAATCGTCCAGGCCAACCTTCAGCAGTCGCGAACCGAACGAGAAGCGGGGTAATCGATGACCGTGATACGAAATCAATCGGCACGCCGAACCGTCCTGGCATTGTTGGCGTTCGCTCCCTGTCTGATGACACTGGCGATGTTCGATGGTCACATCGCCCACGCCCAGGGACCGGGCGGAGCCAGTCCCGCGTCGGCCGTCGCTGCCGCGGAGATCGTCGAACAGCCAATTCCCGATAACCGTGAGTTCGTCGGGACGTTGACGCCGCTCAAGCGAAGCATTGTTGGGACCGCTGTCGACGGGCGGGTCGAAGAGTACAACCTTCGCGAGGGGATGTGGGTCGAGGCGGGACAACCGCTGGTCGAACTTCGCAAGCGGACGATCCAGATTGAGATTGCTGCAGCCAATGCCGAGTTATCACTGCGGAAGCAGGAATTCGCCGAAGTCGAGGCGGGGCTGCGTCCCGAAGAGAAAGCTCGGGCCCGGGCCCGGCTCGAAGAGACGCGAGCCCTCTTGACCTACACCACCGAAAAATTGGCTCGAACTCAAAAGCTGTTCCAAGGCCAAGGAAGCACGACCCGCGAAGAATATGATCTGGCTGTGTCGCAGGCCCAGGCCGCAAATCAAGCTTTCCTGGCCGCTCAGGCGGATGTCGATCTGGCCGAAAAGGGAAACCGGGTCGAACAGATCGAACAGTCGCGCGCCCGGATG
Organism: Pirellulaceae bacterium; assembly: GCA_025459145.1. GTDB lineage: Bacteria > Planctomycetota > Planctomycetia > Pirellulales > Pirellulaceae > CAYLLN01. The sequence continues at coordinate 1,627 of JALORD010000121.1, forward strand.
GAAGGGGCCCAGGAACAAGTCAATCTGCTCGAAGACCGCCTTGAAAAATACTCGATCAAGGCGCCCTTCGACGGCTATGTCGTCGCCGAGAATACCGAAGTGGGGGAGTGGGTGAAGAGCGGCGATCCGATCTTTGAAATCATTGCCGTCGACCCGATGGAGGTGACCGTCAATGTGCCGGAAAAGTACCTACCGGGTCTCCAGAAGGTGATGGCGACGGGCGACGCGGCCGAGATTCCGACGCTCGCCGTCGTGAACGTCGATGCGATCGGCTTTGAGCCGTTCACCGGCACGGTCATGCAGGTCGTGCCTCAGGCCGATCTACGCTCGCGAACCTTTCCCGTGAAAGTGCATCTTCCTAATGAATCGCTGGGCCGCTCGCATCGCTTCGCGGCGGGAATGCTGGCCCATGTCCGCCTGCCGGTGGGACAGGAGCGTCCGGGAACTCTCGTGCCGAAGGATGCGCTGGTGCTGGGGGATGTGAAGCCGGCGATTTTTATCGGCGTCACCGACGCCACCACAAAAGAGACGGTGGCCCGCAAAGTTCCCGTCGAAATGGGGCTCTCGCATCAAGGATTGGTGCAGGTTACGAGCTTGCTTCCCAATCTGCCGCTTCAGGCGGGACAAATGGCGATCGTTCGGGGCAACGAACGGCTGCGGGATGGACAGCCGATCCGGATCGTTTCGCACATTGACTCAGGGGTCGCTCCCGCGACGGAAGCACCGCCCCCCGCCGAACCCTCACCCGGCGCGAGCGCCCGAGTCGAACGCTAAGCCCCCAGCCGCTTCGATCCGCTTCCTCACCGCCGGTCTACCTCCTACCCGCCCCGACAACTGCCCATGCATCCGATTGAAGCCTTTGTTCGCAACCCGGTGAAAGTCTGGGTGGGGGTGATCCTGGTCGTCCTGTTCGGTACGGTCGCGTGGCTGAACATGCCGATGCAACTCACGCCCGAGGTGCAGATTCCGACGATCAGCATCGAAACCCGCTGGCCCGGAGCGACGCCGCTCAACGTCGAGCAGGAAATCGTACAGGAGCAGGAGGAGCAACTCAAAGGGGTCGAGGGAGTGACCAAGATGTCGAGCGAGTCGGCCGATTCGCTCGGCCGAATCACGCTCGAATTTGCCGTTGGTACGAATATGGAAGAGGCCTTGCTGCGGGTCAACAGCCGGTTGCAGCAGGTTCCGGAGTATCCCGAAGACGCCGATCAGCCTGTGATCAGTACGAGCAGCGCCTCGGACTCCCCGATCGCCTGGTTCATCCTGGCGACTCGCCCGCCCGAACAGGCGCAGTTCGATGAATTCCTCAAGACGCACCCCGGGCTGAAGGAGCGAATCCAATACGTCTTGGGTCGGTCCGACAATCCGGGAATCGTTCAGTACCGGCTCCGTGAAGTGGCGAAAGAACATCCCGAGGCGCTCGCGCTGCTTTTTCCCGACGTCACCATCGAGAGCCTGCGCACCAAGTCGGTTCCACTCCTGCGCGACTTTCCCGATCTCGAGCCACAAGTGACGGCGGCGCTTGCGACCGACGAACCGGGCGTCGCCATCGGGCGGCTGCGCGAGCTCGCTTTGGAGTATCCGCAGCTCGCCCCACTCGTTCCCCAGGAGCAGAACGTCAATCAGCTTCGCAAGTTCATGGAAGATTCGGTCGAGGCGACCCTCGAGCGGGTACCTGGCGTATCGAACGCCAATGTGATCGGCGGTGTCGATCCTGAACTGCAGGTGATCGTCGATCCCGAGAAGCTCGCCGCCCGGCAGCTCACGATCGGCCAGGTGCGAGACGTCCTCCGCGGCCAGAATATCGACACTTCGGCCGGCGATGTGTGGGAAGGAAAGCGGCGCTATGTCATTCGCACGCTCAGCCAATTTAAAGAGCCCGAAGAAGTGGAGAACCAGCTGCTCGCGATTCACGACGGCGCGCCGGTCTACGTGCGCGACGTGGCCGAGGTACGGCTCTCCTTCAAGAAACCGAGCGGCTTTGTCCGGCGCTTTGGACAGGAAAGCATCGCCCTCAACGTGATTCGCGAAACGGGCGCCAATGTGCTCGACGTCATGGACGGGCTGCGGGCGGAGACGGCCAAGCTCAACGAAGGGGTGCTCAAGCAGCGCGGCCTGATCATGACGCAGGTCTACGACGAGACGGAGTATATCCACTCGTCGATCAACCTCGTGCGGGAAAACCTGTTCACCGGCAGCGCGCTGACGATGATCGCCCTGATGGTGTTTTTGCACCTGAGTGTGCGGACGCTGCTCTTTGCCCCGCTCGTCGCCGCCAGCGCCTTGGCCGCCGTATACATTTCGCCGTGGCTGTTTGGCATCACGATCCTGCTGATCGTGATCGCCGGGTTCTGGTTCGCCCGCGGGGCTCTGGTGATCGCCCTGGCGATTCCCGTCAGTATTGTCGGCACATTCTTGATTCTCGACGGCATGGGGCGGTCGCTCAACGTGATCAGCCTCGCGGGAATGGCCTTCGCAGTGGGGATGCTCGTCGACAACGCCGTGGTGGTGCTCGAGCAGATCTACACGCATAGCGAACTGGGGGACCCGCCAATGGTGGCCGCCGAACGGGCCACCAAAGAGGTTTGGGGCGCAGTGCTCGCCTCGACGCTGACGACTCTGGCCGTGTTCGTGCCGGTCGTCTACGTCAAGGAAGAGGCGGGGCAACTCTTCGGCGATATCGCCCTGGCGATCAGCGGGGCGATTGGCCTGTCGTTGTTGGTCTCAATCACGCTGATTCCCACCGTGGCGGCCCGCCTGCTCAAGACGAAAGTTCCCTCACGAGACGAACGGCCTTCCTACACCGGCAACGGCGATTCCCGCGCCACCGCCGCCGCGCACCGGCAGCCGGCCAATCGGATCGTCGCCGCGCTCGAAAACATCGGCGTCTGGTTCGTGACGCTGGTGGCTTCGACCAACGTTTGGATTCAGTACAGTTTTGTGCGGCGCATCAGTGTGGCCGGAGGGATCGTCGCCGCCACGTTCCTCCTTAGCTACTTCCTCTGGCCGAAGGTCGAGTATCTCCCCAACGGCAACCGGAACCTCGTGATCGGCATCGTCCAGACGCCACCCGGCTACAGCGTCGACGAAATGGCCCGGATCGGCGAGGCTGTGGAAGACGCCCTCAAGCCCTACTGGAATCGCAATCCCGACGAGCCGCAGCCCAAGGATCAACCCTTCCCGGCGATCGCCGACATGTTTTTCGTCGTCCGCGATCGGCAGGTCATCATCGGCTTGCGAGCGGCTGATCCGCTGCAGGCCCGAGGGCTCATCCCGGCCGTGTTCGCCATGGGGGACAAAATGCCCGGTTCGTTTGCCGTGGCGTTTCAGACGAGCCTGTTTGCCCGCGGCCTGCAGGGAGGACGCGTGATCGACATCGAGATCAACGGTCCCGATCTCGATCAGTTGCGAGGCCTCGGCATGACGATGTTGACTCAGGTGCCTGGAGTGCTTGAACCCGATGCCGATCCGGCGACGCGCCAGACCCAGGCCCGTCCGATTCCGAGCCTCGATCCAGGGGCTGCGGAGATTCAGATACGTCCCAAGCTGGTCCAATCGCGCGATCTGGGTGTCAACGCTCACGAACTCGGCTATTCGGTCAACGCCCTGATCGACGGCGCGTATGCTAGCGATTTCTACACGGGGGGCGACAAGATCGACCTGAGCATCGTCGGCCAGCCCGACTCCGTGCAGCGGACGCAGGATGTCGAGTCGCTCAGCATTGCCACGCCGAGCGGGCAACTCGTGCCGCTCTCGGCCCTGGCCGACGTCAAGTTTGGCCTTGGCCCCGAGCAGGTCAATCACCGCGAAAGGCAGCGGGCCCTTACGATTCAAGTGACACCTCCGCCATCCATGGCGCTCGAAGACGCGATTCAGAAGATCGACGCCCAGATCATTGGTCCGATGCGCGAGTCGGGCCAATTGCCGGCCGACTACATGGTGAATCTGAGCGGCACCGCCGACAAACTCAACAACACCTGGGTCGCGCTCCGCGGCAACGTCATTCTGGCCCTGCTCATTACCTACCTCTTGATGGCGGCCCTGTTCGAGTCGTGGAGCCATCCGCTCGTCATCATCCTCAGCGTTCCGCTCGGGGCGGTGGGCGGAATTCTGGGCCTGCAACTGCTCAACGTCTACCTGCTGGGGCTGGGCGAAGTGCCGCAGGCGCTCGACGTGCTGACGATGCTCGGCTTTGTGATCCTGATCGGTACGGTCGTGAACAACCCGATTCTGATCGTCCACCAGGGGCTCCTCCATATTCGCGAAGACGGGATGTCGCCTCAGCAGGCGATTCTGGAGAGCGTAAAGAGCCGTATTCGGCCCATCTTTATGACCACGGTGACGACGCTTATCGGCCTGATTCCGCTGGTCCTGATGCCGGGGGCCGGGAGTGAACTGTATCGCGGTCTGGGCGCCGTTGTGCTCGGCGGCCTCGCGGTTTCGACGGCGTTTACGCTGATCCTCGTGCCGGCCCTCTTCACGCTGATGCTCGATTTGCAGCAGTGGATGGGTCAGGTATTCCGCGGAACGGACGCGGAGCACACGCCCCGTCCCCCCTCGCCTCGACTACCAGCTCGCGAAGAATCGCGTCCGGCGACTGCCGACGTGTAGCAATGAATGGCGGAGCGGCGAGCCGACAGCGGCAGGGTGGCGTCGCTCCCCGGGCGCGGCAATACTGGCCCGTGGTTTCGCCTCTCCTACACGGGCCAACTTCCATGCCACGAATTATCGCCTTGTGCTTGGCCGCATTTCTTGCGGCATCCGGCTTTCCGCTCTTGCCTCTGCAAGCCGCCGAGCCCGATCACCGTCTGCTTTACGTGGTCTGCCCGGGAATCCGGAATTATCTGGAGTTCGGCGGTGCAGGAATCCTGGTCTTCGATATCGACCACGGACACAAGTTCGTCCGCCGGATCGAAACACCGGCCAGCCGCGAGGCCGAGCCCGACAACATCAAAGGAGTGTGCGCCTCGGCGGCAACCGGACGGCTCTACTTCACGACCCGCTCGCGGCTCTACTGTCTTGATCTGAAGACGAACAAGATCGTGTGGGATGTCGCCCCGCCGCTCGGAACCGACCGGATGTCGCTCACTCCCGACGGCAAAGTCCTGTATGTGCCGTCGTTCGAAAAAGAAACCTGGAATGTGATCGACGCCGAGACGGGAGCGCAGATCAAAGCGGTGGAAACCAACAGCGGCGCTCACAACACGGTTGTCAGCCGCGATGGTAAACGAATGTATCTCGGCGGTCTCAAGTCGCCGCTGCTCTTCGTGGCGGATACCGCGACCCACGAAATTGTGCAGAAGGTTGGACCGTTCTCGGGAGCGATCCGTCCCTTTACAACCAATGGCAGCGGCACACGGGCCTACGTCTGCGTGAACGAGTGCCTGGGGTTCGAGATCGGCGATCTCTCGACCGGCAAACTCCTGCATCGTGTCGAGGTCGAAGGCTTCGAGCGCGGCCCCATTAAGCGCCACGGCTGTCCGAGCCACGGGATCGGCCTCACGCCGGACGAAAGGGAAGTGTGGATGGTCGATGCGGCCAACCAGCGGGTTCACATCTTCGATAACACGGTCGAGCCGCCGAAACAGGTGACGAGCGTCCCCTTGCGTGAGCAGCCGGGGTGGATCACTTTTAGCCTCGACGGCAAGTATGCGTATCCGTCGACGGGCGAAGTGATCGACACCGCGTCGAAGGAAATCGTGGCCCGGCTGGCTGATGAAACAGGGCGCGAAGTCCATAGCGAAAAAATTGTCGAGATTCACTTTGGCGGCGGGGAGGTCGTCGCCGCGGGGGACCAGTTCGGCGTCGGACGCGTCACCGCGCCCGCAGCCGTGATGCCCAGAGCCCAGCCGGAGTAGCCTGATGCTGGTCGAACTCGTGCGTACGGTGACTCGCGACGGCCTCCGACTCGATGGCGCGTTCGCCTTGCCCCCTGCCCAAGCCGGAGTAGCAGCGCACCCGCCAATGACAGCGATTCTGCTGCACGGCGTTGCGGCGAACTTTTACACCTCGAGCACGTTCGAGCCGCTGATCCCGAGATTGAGCAACGCTGGGACGGCGGTCCTGGCGGTCAACACTCGCGGTCACGACGCAGTGTTCAACGCCAGCCTGGGAAATGTTCGGCGGCGGCTAGGGGCAGCATATGAAATCGTCGGGCATTGCCGCGACGACATCGCCGCCTGGATCCGCTTCGCCAAGGAACGCGGCAGCCAGCGCGTCATTCTGATCGGACACAGCCTCGGCGCCATCAAAGCGGTTTATTCGCAGGCCCACGAGCCGCACCCCGCGGTTGCCGCGATCGTTGCTGCCAGCGGCCCGCGGCTGTCCTACGCGGCGTTTACAAATTCGGCCGAGAGCAGCCAGTTCGATGCGTCGTACCGCACGGCGATGCAGATGGTTGCGGAGGGCCGCGGCGACGATCTCTTCACGGCGAGCTTTCCGTTCCCGCTCTTGATCGCGGCTAACGCCTACATCGACAAGTACGGCCCGGGAGAAAACTATAACCTGCTGGAATTCGCATCCAGCCTCTCGGTGCCGGCGCTTTTCACGTATGGCAGCAAAGAGCTCGCCAGCGGCGGCATTGCGTTTGCCGGCATGCCGGAGGCGCTCGACGCGCTCCCCCGCTCGGCATCGCGCGAGGTGACGGTGATCGACGGCGCCGACCACCTGTACACGGGCGTCGCGGCGTCGCTCGCCGACCGGATCGTCGCCTGGCTGCGGCAGCAAGCCGCTTAGCCGCCAGGAGGGATCGGCCGTAGAATCTTGGCCGCCGGACCGCAGGCAGCCTGCGATTGCCCGTGCGGGAGGTTATGATCGAGGACCCGCCCCGCGTTATCGTCTGAGTCTCCGCCACGCGACGCTCCCCTCATTCCAGCACGAGGAATTCATGCTTCCTGCCACGCTGACGTTGGCCGCTTTTTCGCTGCTCGCGGCGCCTCCTGTCGACGTCGGAACGCAGCTTACTTACCGCGGCACGATGGTCCCGGTGCGCGATGATGGCAATCCCGCCGCGAAAGAGTTTGTGCTGGAACTCGCCGCGGTGACCTCCGCACCAGACGCTATCGAGTTCATCTGGACGATGGAGGAACAAGGCCGCGGCGGCTGGACCTGGCTCGACCGATTCGGACGCTGGACCACGGCCGCCGACAAGCGGGAAGGGACTGGGATCGGGCCGGCATTGTTGTACGTGCGTGAAGATGGGAAAAGTGTCGTCCCGATCGTACCGCTATTGTTTGCCGGACCGGAAGAACTGGCCGCCGAGTCAACGTGGGAAGAAGGGCGACTCGAATATCGCGTGGCGGGCCAAACACAGATCGGCGGCCGGGCCTGCTGGGAAGTCGAAGCCCGCAGTCCCTATGGGCACAAGCGGACGCTGTTCGTCGCCCAGGATCAACCGCTCGTCGTCGCCCTGCACGAGACGGTCTTCATCGGTCAAGGGCAGGAACACAAGCTGAAGCTCCAGTTGAGCGAGACCAAGCAGCACACAATGGACGAAACGGCCGCCATCGCGGCTGCTGCCGAGCGTTGGCAAACAGTACGATCAGAACTGGGGTGGGAGCCCAAGAGCCGCCGCGAGGAGTTGACAGACGAGCAGTTGCGGACGCTCAAGGGAGCGCTGCCGAAGCTCCTGCGAACCGCGGCGGCCGGTCCGCTCGCGGCGATTGCCGCGGCGGCCGAGCGCGACGCCGCCGGGCAGCGGAACCGGGCTGGCGCAGTCGCCGCTCTCCGCGAGAAAGCACTCGGTCAAGAGCTGGGGGATCTGCCAGACCGCGACATCCATGGGAAGCCGCCGTTGCCCGAGTCGCACGCCGGAAAAGTGACTGTGCTGCACTTCTGGACGTACCGCGACACGCCGCTTGTCGAACCGTACGGTCAGGTGGCCTACCTCGACTTCCTGCTACGCCGGCGCGCGTCCGACAAGGTTGCCGTGATCGGGGTGCTGGTTCCTGAATCGAGCGCCGACGACCGTTCGCCTCAAGCGCTGGCCGCCTCGGCTCGCAAGTTTGAAGCATTCATGAACCTGAGCTATCCCATCGTGGTCGACGACGGATCGCTCCTGAAGACGCTCGGCGACCCGCGCGTTGGCGGCGGAAAATTGCCGCTGTTTGTCGTCGTCGGTCCAGATGGGAAGGTGGCCGAGTACCACGCGGGGCTCTACGAAGTGAAGGCGAGCGAAGGACTGGCCGAACTGGACGCGGTCGTGGGAAAGCTGCTCGCGAAGTGATCGCGGACCGGCTGTGATCCGGCTGCCGCCAGCACACACTTGAAGGCATCTGCCGCAATTCGCCGCTTGCTGGCAACCGGCTGCCAGCGGCTCGCGGCTCGCGATTCTTCAGCGGGGCGGTGAGAATTTCTCAAGAATCCGCGCGCAAACCCAGCGAGCGGAATTGCCCGGCGCGGGCCCGCTGCGAACAATCCAGCGGTGCGAAGTGACGCGCGGACCAGGCAGGTCCGTTTATGCCGGTTGTAGCGACTGCGCAAAGTTGAAGCGCAACTCGAACGCAAGCAAAGCGTTCGGGAAAACCAGGGAAAACTCGCGTCGGCAGGTCGCGAAAAAATCTTCAAAGATTTTTACGCGTCGCAAGCGCTCTGGCCTCAAGCAGTTAACGCTTGAGGAGACATAAATCAGTCGCAAATCCATTTGCGTACTCGCCGGGAATCCGGCACATTCGTGAGTAGGACGTGGTGCGCGAGGACTGCGCGTCATATGGGCCCATCGCTGCGGCCGGCAGGGAGGACCGAGGAGCGAGCAGCGTGTGAGAAAGCAACCCTGGTGAGTGTGAGAAGCGTCATGAAACGTGCCCTGAGGATTTTCGTTGCCCTGGGAGCATTCGGTGCCACTGCCCTCGGAGCCGGCTTGGCGGGCAATCTTTCCGCGGCTCGCGGACAGGACTGTTCCTGCACCTCGTACCGCATCGTCAACAAGACGGTGTATGACGAAGTCCCCGTCACCACCTGGCGGCTCGAGTACGAAACCGTCGTCGAAGAGCGGCAGGTGACCACCCAGCGTCCCGAGTGGATCACGGAGAATCGCGAGCGGCGGTTCACCGTCGCCCGGCCGGTGACCGAGACCGCGACCCGCGAGGAGCGGTTTATCGTGCGCCGTCCCGTTACCGAGACCGAATTCCGTGAGGAATCGTTCGACCGGGTGACGTACGTCAACGAGACCGAAATGCGGCAGCAGCGGATCGTCGTGAATCGGCCGGTCGTCGAAACCCAGATGCGCGATCAGTCGTTCGTCGTTCGCCGCCCGGTTCAAGAGACCGTGATGCAGCAGCAGCAGGTCACCGCCCTGCAACCGGTTACGCAGATGCAAACGCAAGTGCTCAGCACCGGCAGTGTGCAAACAAATTGGGAATACGTTCCGGGCCGGACGCGCAATCGGCTGACCCGCGTACCGAGCGGCTATCTGTTCGACCCCGTGACCGGACAGCCGGTCTGGCAGCGCGGCGGACTCTCGTGGGTGCCGCAAACGGGCCCGGGCGCGTTCCGTCCGCAGACCACGTTCGTTCCGAACGTCGTGACCCAGCAGGTCCCTGTTACCAGCTTCATGCCGACCACCGTAACCCAGGAAGTCCCGGTCACCGTGACTCGCTTCCAGGATGAAGTCGTCAACCAGCAGGTGCCGGTCCAGGTGCAACGGATGGAGACGACCGAAGAGATCCGCGAAGTGCCGGTTACGGTGCAGCGGCCTGTCGTCGAGCGGGTGAGCTACAAGGTGCCGGTACAGCGCGTCCGCTGGGAAGAAGAGGAACAGGTTCGCCAGATTCCGTACACGGTGCAGCGCATCGAGACTGAAGAAGTCGTCGAGCAGGTGCCGGTACGGGTCTGCCGCTATGTCACCGAAACGAAGACCGTTTCGGTCCCGCGGACCGTGGGACGCTGGGTCTCGCAGACCAGCAATCGGCTCGTACCCCGCACGGTGACGATGCGGGTGCCACTCAATGGGACGTACGACGGCGTCGTGTACGAAGGTCCGACGACGAGCTACTTCGCCCCGCTGACGTTGCCGCCCGCCACGAGTGTCCGCCGCGTCGAATCGAAGAAGGAACCCACTCCAGCCGCCGCACCAAAACCGGAAGCGGACGACTTGGTTCCCGCCGATGGAGCGAAGTCGGGCGAAGCCGCCGAGCAGGCCGGCCAGACGCCCGCCGGTCAGGAAGAAGCCGACAAGAAGCCGATGCTGCCGACAGGGCCCGCCAAGGGGGCCAACGGCGACAACGGTGCCGCGGCTGATGGTGATGGGGGCCCCGACTTGGGAGATGCCTCTGGCGATAAAGGGGCTTGAGCACCTAGACGAATGAGTTGACGTCTACGCCGGCCTCGTCGAATGACGAGGACCG
>JALORD010000545.1 GCA_025459145.1 Pirellulaceae bacterium
CGCCCCAATTCCGCTGGAGCGGTCACCGACGAGCGCGCCATGGTGGTGGGCCAACTGGGCTGGAGCCAGGGCGGAATTGCCGAGCCGAACGAGGACTTCTACGCGTTTTCGCCCGAGGATGTCACACGGTCGGAGGTCAAACGCAACGGCCGCGACATTGTGCTCGGTACCGAGTGGCATCGCATGGGCGGGCGACGAAATCGGAATCGCGACATGCTCGTCGAAATCGGGTTCCTGGCCGCCAACGATCTTGTTGGCGCCAATCTGGCGTTGGCGAAACTTCGGGGGCTCTCACCAAGCCTGTAACCAGTGCGATAACCACTCAAGCGATGGCCTCGCGGCGCTTTTCTCCCCGGCAGAATGAGGCGCGAGCGACGCCGGCCGTCTTGAGAGTCGCCTCTAGCGGCCGCCGCTTACGAATAAAGCTGGATCGCCTTCACGATTTCGCCCAGATCGTTCGGCACGGCGACGGCCCGGTTGGCGAAGCTCGCGCGGCGGACGCCGCGGCTGCCGAGGACTTTGTTGAACTGTTCCTGGTCGGTCGTGTGATAGGCGACCGTGGCGGTCGGGTCTTTGAGTTGATGCCCCGTCAGGATGCAGACGACCCGTTCGTCCGGGCCGATGACGCCTTGGTCGCAGAGGAGCCGTGCACCCGCGACGCTCGCGGCACTCGCCGGTTCACAGCCGAAGCCGCCGGCGGCGATCTTGGCCTTAGCGTCGAGAATCTCCTGATCGCTCACCTGCCGGACGACCCCCTGCATGTCCTCGAGCGCCCGCAGGCACTTGTTCAGATTCACCGGCCGGTTGATCTCGATCGCACTCGCAATTGTCGACGCCTTGCGGCCGACCTTGTCGAGTTCGTCGTAATAGTGGCAGGCAATGCCGCCGTCGGGCTTGCCGCCGTTCCAGCGGAGGCCCCGCTTTTCGTACAGTTCGAACAGCGTGTCGGCCCCTGAGGCATTGATCACGGCGAGCCGCGGCAACCGGTCGACGAGGCCCAGGTACTTCAGTTCGGCGAACGCCTTGCCGAACGCGCTGCTATTGCCCAGGTTGCCGCCGGGGACAACGATCCAGTCGGGCACCTCCCACCGCAGTGCCTCCAGCACCCGCAGCATGATCGTCTTCTGCCCCTCCAGGCGAAACGGATTCACGCTGTTGACGAGGTACATCCCCACATCGCGGCAGACCTCCTGCACCCGGACCATGGCGTCGTCGAAGTCGCCGGCGATCTGAATCGTGAGCGCCCCATAATCGAGCGCCTGTGACAGTTTGCCGTAGCTGATCTTGCCGGAGCCGATGAAGATAACTGCCTTCATCAGCTTCGTCGCGGCGCAGTACATGGCGAGCGACGCGCTCGTATTGCCGGTCGAGGCACAGGCGGCCCGCCGGGCCCCGATCGCCCGGGCATGCGTAAAGGCGGCCGACATGCCGTTGTCTTTGAACGAGCCCGACGGGTTCATCCCCTCGTACTGCAAATGCAGCCGGCCCGCTTTGAGGCCGATGAACTGCCCGACCGAGTCGCTCTGCTGGAGGAGCGTCTGTCCCTCGCCGACGGTGACCACCGAGTCGATCGTGGCGAAGGGCAATAGCTCGTGAAACCGATAGATGCCGCTGAAGCGGGCCGGCTCATGTCGCCGGGTCCACATTTCTTCGAAGTACCGGAGCGACTTCGGCGGTTGGGCCCGGTCCCAGTCGTAGACCACATCGAGCAGGTCCCCGCACTTCGGGCACGCCGTGCGCACTTCCTCCGGTCCGCACGTGGTTCCGCACGCCGGGCGAATGCAGCGCTGAAAGGCGAAATCGGCCAAGGGCACGGCTGGAAACCCTTGTGGGGAAGGGGTTTGTGAACAAACGTCTGGTAGGAGCTAAGTCTAGGCCTGGAGCGGAATTCGGACAAGGGAGACGCGTCCGGCAACTCGCCCCAAGCACGAGGCTGTAGCCACTTACAGCTCGGCAGAAACGCGTTCGCCCCAGGAGAAATTGCCCTACTCCCGCAGCTTGCCGGGGAGTACACTCCGCGCGCTTTCGGAGCGTGGGAGCGGTGCAATTTCGGGCGGCGGGTGGCGGCCAGCCGTGCTGAGCTTTGCGGCCACCCCCCGGCAGAATCGTGAAATCGACGTAAATCAAAGTCTTGAAACGGAATTTGGGGCTTTTAGAATGAAAGTTCCGCCCCCGATTCCGCACACTCGAGGTGAAGCCATGCGAGTTGCGGTCATTGGAGCGCTGCTAGCGCTCGGTGTGGTGCTGGTGGTCTCGGCTGGCTTTCCGGCGGCAATCGCCGCTCCGGAGGCCCGGCCGGCACGGACGTCGGCTGCGAACGATCGGGCTGGACCGTCGAGCGACCTCATCGCGCTATCGAGCGAGGTGGACGGGCGTCAGCAGGTAACGTTGATCGATCCACGGACCCGCGTCATCGCGGTGTATCACGTGGACCGGACGACGGGGGGCCTCGCGCTCAAGAGTGTGCGGAATATTCAGTGGGACCTGTTGATTGAGGAATTTAACGCGGCGAACCCCACCCCCCGTGAGGTTCGCGCGATGACGGAACAATCACGCTGACCGGTGCTCTGCCGGTCGACAACCAAGCGCGGGAGACCGCGCCGGGAGCAACTCATGGCCGGCAAGTTTGTCGAACTCAACGAAGCCGCGAAGATGATCGGCGTCACTCCGGAACAGCTCGTGGAGATGCGCTCGAAGGGGGACATCTTCGGTTATCGCGACGGCGGCAGTTGGAAGTTCAAGATGGAAGAGGTCGAGCGAGTCGTGGCCGAACGAGCCGGCGGCGGCGTGCGGGGCAGCGACTCGGCGATCCTGCTCGAGAACGAGCAGGAGTTCGACAACCTGATCAGCGGCCTGTCGTCAAAAATTCTCGCCGAAAAGGCGCAGGAAGAATCGGGCTCGATTCTGGTGAGCGAAGAGGAACTGGGCGTCTCGGCAACCGGGCAGAGCACGATCATCGGCCGGCAGAAAGGCCCGTCGGCGGCCGACAGCGATATCAAGCTTGCCTCGGACAGCGACATTCTCCCAGGAAGCGACAAGCTGCTCGAAGCGCCGGGGAGCCGGCTGAATCTGGGCGGCGAGGGCGATGTGCTCGCCGGTTCCGACATTCAAATCAAAGGCGGGAGCGGCACTGGCGATATGCCGCCGGCGCAGGTGAAGCCCGGTTCGAGCGCGAAGATGCTCGATCTGGGACCGACACTGTCGCTCGACGAACGGGACGAATCGGACAGCGATAGCGCGCTTGATGAAGACATCCGCCTCGACAAGGGCCCGGGCGGTACCGGCAGCGGCAAGGGGAGCGACATCACGATGGGCGCGGGCGACAGCGGCATCAACCTGTCGCCCACCGACAGCGGCCTGTCGCTCGAAGAAGAACCGCTCGACCTGGGCGGGTCGTCGGTCGAATCGCTCGAACTGCCCGAAGACGACGAGATCATCTCGCTCGAATCGGAAGGGGCCGATCCGGACAACGC
>JALORD010000546.1 GCA_025459145.1 Pirellulaceae bacterium
GCTCAAAGCGACGCTCGGTGTGACAGTGATGATGTGGGTTCGCTGGACACTGCCACGGCTCCGTATCGATCAGGTGATGACCACGTGCCTAAAGTACTGTGTGCCGCTGGCGGCAATATGCTTTCTGGGGGCAATGCTCTGGAAGGTTTACGACATGCCCTCGCCACATGACTTTGCCCAGGCAACGCTGGGGCATACGTTTGCCGAGGTGCGTGAGAATTGGGTTGTCGACCAAGACCGGCTGGCCGTGGCGGCCAAGGCGGCTGCCGAATCGGCCGAGCCGGAGGCCGAGTCGCCTTCGGATGTGCCTGCAGCTGAAGCGCCGGCCGCCGAACCAGCAGCTTCCGAATCCGCCGCTGCGGAAGCGGCCCGCGAGGCTTCTTCGGCCGAGGGCGTGCCCGTATCCGCCATCGTGGAGGAGTTGAACTAGCATGCTCCTCCTGGCGGCCGTCAACTGGCATTCGGTCATGTTTCTGGTCTTTGCGCTCGTCGCGTGTGGATTCGCCGCGGCTGTGCTGCTGACCAACAATATCGTGCGGATGGCGTTCTACCTGACGCTTTCCCTCGGCGCGATTGCCGGGCTGTTTATCCTGGCGGGCGCCGAGTTTGTGGGTGCGATGCAGCTCATGATTTACGTCGGCGGCACGCTGGTGCTGCTGATTTTCGGCGTCATGCTCACGGCGCAGCAGCGTTTTGTCTCCATGCAAACGAGCTCGGGCGAATGGGTTCTGGGTGGCGGCGTGGGAGCAATGCTCCTCGGCGTGCTCGTGAGCGCGGCCCTCAGCGTCGACGACTGGACGACACCGCGCGTCGATGTCACCGAGGTCACACTGGCCGATAGTAATACCAGCACGCCGATCGGCATGGCTCTGGCTGGCGTGCGGGTTGACAAGCTCGATCAGTCGAATGAGCAACTCCGCGACGGAATGTCGGGTTATCTCCTGCCCTTCGTGATTGTCTCGGTTCACCTGCTTGTCGTGCTGATCGGAGCGGGATACATGGCCCGCACGAAGCGGATTCGCGGCGCGGTCCCCTACGCCGAGCCGGTCGCAGCCGCGGCACGCGATCGCCGGAGATCGTTCTTCGTCACGGTGGGGCTCGTCAAAGGGCTCGTGATCAATTTGTTGCTCGCTGCCGTTTGTCTGGGGCTGATGATGTGGCCGCTGCCGACCGAGGGCGACGCCGCTGCGCCGGCTGGTTCGCTGCTGCAAACGGTGGCCGAGCGGCTGGCGGCCACGCCCGATTGGCTGCTCCCCGCGCTCGGGCTCTTGTTTCTGGCGAATGTGCTGCTGCTGGTCGTGGTCTGGTACTGGCAGAAGTGGGGAGTCGTGGGGCTCGTTGTGGTCCCGCTCTTGCAAGCGTTTTTGATCGGCAACTCGGCCCTGGGGCAAACAGTGGCGATCGGGTTTGCGGTCCTGGCGCTCCTTCCTGTCGCGGCCCTCATCATCCTCCTGTCCACGGGGCGTCAGCCGACGGCCTGGTCGCAAATGGACTAACGGGGACAAGCGTCGCATGAATTTATTTACTGATCCCGTTTCCGTATCGCACTACCTGCTGGTCGGGGCGGTGCTGTTCGTCACCGGCGTCGTCTGCATGGCCACGAAGCGGAATGCGCTCGGTGTGCTGATGGGCATCGAACTGGTGCTGAACGGCGCGAATCTGAACTTCATCGCCTTCGGCAGTCGGTTTCTGCGCAAAGAATCGCTCGGCCTCGATGGCGACCTGATCGCGCTGTTCGTGATCGTTCTAGCCGCGGCCGAGGCGGCGGTGGCTTTGGCGATCGCGCTTAACTTTTACAACAACCACACGACGATCGACGTCGATCAAGCCGACGAGCTTAAAGGCTAATGGATCCGACCTCGCTCAAAACGCTGCTCGGCCTGGCGGTCCTTCTGCCGCTGGGGTCGTTCTTTGCGATCCTGATGTTCGCCAACCGCCTGGGCAAGAGTGCGGCCTATGTCGCCGTGTCGGCGATCGGCGGGGCCTGTCTGTTGTCGTTCGTCGCGATGTTCGTCTGGCTGGGAAGCAACTGGCCGGAGGGAGTGCACCACGGCGATCACGCGGCGGGACACGGCGAATCGCATCATGGCGAGGACCATCATGGCCCCGCCCCGCATGCCGAAGGCCACGACCACGAGAAGTCGGGCGGATCGGACAAAGGCCATGCGGCTCCGGAAAAGAAGGCCGGCGATGGCACCTCGCCCGAAAAACATTCGCAGCATCGCACGGTGCCCGGAGCCGACTATGTCGCCCTCGTGCAGGATGCTCCCGCCACCACAGCCGAACCACATCCTCCAGCCCCCGCCGAGAGTTCACACTCGACCGCTCATCCGCCCGCTTCCGGTGCGGCCTCAAGCAAAGAAGCAGCCTCTGGTGGCGAACACCCGCCCGCCGCAGGCACTTTTCCCCGCGGTCCTTACACAGGCGAATACTACACGTTCGGCGTGTTCGGCCCCCTGCGGGTCACGATCAGCTACTACATCGACGCCTTGACCGTGGCGATGTTTTGCATGGTGACGCTGATCGCCACGCTGATTCACCTGTATGCGATGGGCTACATGTCGGACGAACTGTCTGACGTGACCGACCACGAAGTCACCACGTCCGACGGGCATCATCTGCATCGTCCGGGCCGGTTCCCACGATTTTTCCAGGCCCTGTCGCTCTTCTGCTTCAGCATGCTGGGGCTGGTGCTGTCGGGCAACATCGCCATGGTGTTCATCTTCTGGGAACTGGTGGGCATCTGCTCTTACTTCCTGATCGGCTTCTACATCGAGCGGAAGAGTGCCTCGACGGCCGCGAACAAGGCATTCATCGTCAATCGCGTCGGCGACTTTGGGATGATCATCGGCCTCTTGGCCATCTGGTCGAGCCTCGGAACGTTCGCCTTTGGCGATGTCGAGCGGCTTGGTCCCGATGGCACGACAGTGACCGAGCCGGGGATATTCAGCTTGGTTCGTCCGGGCCCGGAACATGCGCTGATCGTTCCGGCATCAATGGTAGTTTCCGATCGGAGCGACGAGGTGGCCGCGATTTATCGCGATCGCCGGGCCGTGGAAGGGGGCAACGCTGCGGCGGCTTCCGAAGTGGCCTCCCGCGTCGATGCCTGGCGGGCCGAAGGGGCCGGCTACTGGCTCCTGGTCGTCGCCGGAGTTGGCATTTTCTGCGGCTGCGTGGGCAAAAGCGCACAGTTCCCGCTGCACGTCTGGCTTCCCGACGCGATGGAAGGGCCGACCCCGGTTTCGGCCCTCGTTCACTCGGCAACGATGGTGGCTGCCGGCGTGTATCTCGTCGGCCGGTTCTTCCCGGTTTTCCTGCCCGAAGTGCTGACCGTGATCGCTTCGATCGGCTGTATCACGATGCTGCTGGGAGCAACGATCGCGTTCACGGCGGTCGACATCAAACGCGTGCTCGCTTATTCGACCGTCAGTCAACTCGGGCTCATGATGCTGGCCCTGGGGGTCGGCGGCT
>JALORD010000122.1 GCA_025459145.1 Pirellulaceae bacterium
CAGCGATCAGCCGGGTGTCAGCTGGCATGAATCGGCTGATTCTTCGCCGGCGAACCCAAGCCGCGACAATGCGGGTAAAGCCTCCGACTCGCCGCGGAAAAGCGGCTACGACGCGACCCTCGATTCCTCGGTGGCCAGCGATCAGCCGGGGAGCAAGATTTCGCAGTTCGAGATGCGCGGCCCCCCCACGCGTAAATCCAGCCAGGACGATGTCGAGCGTCGCCTGCAGCAGGTGTGGGGTTCGCAGATGCAGTCGGCGCGTCCGCAGCACACCATGCGCGGCAGCGAATCGGGGAAGATTCGCGAGGAAAACTCGACCCTCATCATTCGTGAGCGCGCCCTGCGCAATCCGACCCAGCCGACAGGACCGGTTGCCCTGGCTGACTACGACTTGCTCGGCGTGCTGGGCGAAGGGGGGATGGGGGTCGTTTACAACGCCCGGCAGGCATCGATCGATCGCGAAGTCGCGGTGAAGATGCTCAAGCCGGATATGTCCGCTAATCCGTCGCAGCGCCGTAAATTTCTCTCCGAAGCGGCAGTGACCGGCGAACTCGACCATCCGAACATCGTCCCGATCTACGATCTGGGACAGAATGCCGATGGGGCGCTCTTCTACTCGATGAAGAAGGTCACGGGCACTCCGTGGTCGGAGGTGATCAAGCAGAAGTCGCTGCTCGATAACCTGACGATCCTGATGAAGGTTTGCGACGCCATCGCGTTCGCCCACGCCCGGGGCGTCGTCCACCGCGACCTGAAGCCCGAGAACATCATGCTCGGCGACTTCGGCGAAGTGCTCGTGCTCGACTGGGGCCTGGCGGTCGCCACCGAGGGGCACCGCCCCACGCCCAACGTGGCGATGGCATTTAACATCGCGGGGACCCCGGCCTACATGTCCCCCGAACTGGCGATGGGACCGATGGAGGCGATCGGCCGGCACAGCGATATTTATCTGCTGGGAGCGATTCTGTTCGAGTGCATCACCGGGCGGCCGCCGCACTTCGGCAAAAATGCCCGCGAATGCCTGAAAGCTGCGGCCCGCAACGAGATCGTCCCGACGGAAAAACGCGGGGAACTGCTCGAGATCGCCTTAGAGGCGATGGACACCGACCCTGCCAATCGCCAACCCACGGTCCAAGCCTTTCAGACAGCCATACGCACATATCAGGCACACTCGGAAAGTATTGCGCTATGTGAACGGGCCGAAGTGGGAATTCACCAGGCCATCTCGTCCGAAGACTATCAGGACTTCGCGCGGGCGCTCTTCGCTTTTCAAGAAGCTGTCGAACTGTGGCCCGGCAATGAGGCGGCCAAGCTGGGTGTTTCGCGGGCGAAACTGCACTATGCGACATGCGCCTTGGGAAAGAGCGATTACGACTTGGGGCTCTCGCTGATCGATTCCCAGGATGCCTCGCATACCGCCATACAGTCGCAGCTGATCGCGGCCAAAACCGAACGCGATGCTCGCCAGAAGCGGCTCAAGCGTGCACGCTCGGCGATGGTAGGTCTGGCGGCAGCCGTTTTCCTGGCGGTCAGCGTCGGAGTCGTCGTCGCGTCGTATCTGGCCTACCTCGCGAGGGAGAGCGAGAAACGCGCGGTCGCGAGCGCTATTTTGGCTACGGAGAACGAGCGGACGGCCAAGGCCAATGCCACTTTGGCCAAGGAAAAAGAGGACCTGGCCATCGCGGAAGCCACCCGCGCCGGGATTGCGGAGACGGAAGCCCAGCGGCGTCGCGAAGAAGCCGTGGCGTCGGCCTACACCGCCCTGATCGCGATGGCCGCTGCCCGTATTGACGAGAATTCTTTCGATCAAGCCCGGCAGGCACTTGAACTCTGCGACGTGAAACACCGCGGCTGGGAATGGCGTCGGCTGATGCATGTGGTTGCACAAGGAGATGTGTCTCAGGTCAAGATTCCCTCGCGATCCGAAGCGCTGGCCGTCAATTCCAGCGGGAGTCTCCTGGCAACCGGCAGCCTGGATGGCGTGGTGCGACTCTGGGACTCCGCGCGTCGTACGCTTGTAGGTGAACGGAGCTTGGGTGAGAGCTCCGCCCGAATCACGGCCCTGGCGTTTCATCCGGCGGATGACCGTTGGCTTGCGATCGGGACCAGTGATCTGGCGCGGCCCGTGGTGGCCTGGAACCGCGAGTCCGGAGAAATGCGAGTCCCGGCAAGTGAAGACCGCCATGCGGGAAGCGTGACGCAAGCGACGTTTTCTGCCGACGGCAAACGGCTCTTGACTGCTTCGCACGACCGAACGGCCCGGCTGTGGAACTGGGAAACTTTGGTTCCGCAGATATTCTCCGGGCACACCGGCACCGTCTGGTCCGCCGCGCTCTCCGCCGACGGCAAGAAAGTTGCAACCGCCAGTGAAGACGGCAATGTCCGGCTTTGGGATGTGGCCACCGGACTGCAGGAGCGGTCACTTTCCGGACAACGCATCCCCTTCACCCAGCACGAGGGCCCCGTCTATGCCGTTGTGTTCTTGCCGGCGGAAGACGCCGCCGAGAGCGCATTGCCCCTGGGCACTCCGGCGGCCGAGTCTTCTTCCGCGTATCGGTTGGCATCGGCGGGCTATGACAAGCGCGTTCTCCTGTGGCAAACCGACAAACTGGTGCCATTTGACTTCCAAGAACTCGTGAAAGGCGAACCCGTTGTCGAAACGGACTACCAGGAACTGACGGGACACACGGCTGCCATTCGTTCGCTCAGCTTATCGGCCGACGGCACTCACCTGGCCAGTGCCGGAGTCGACCACACGATCCGGATTTGGGATTTGCATGGTCGCGGCGCCGCTCGTCGGGGAGCACTGGTGAAAGAGCTGCGAGGTCATGCGGGACCGGTGTACGCCGCGGCATTCGTTGCGCACGATGCCAATGCGATTGTCTCCACAGGCTACGATGACCGGTTGCGCCTCTGGAACATCGACTTGTATCACGAGCAGCGGATGGTGCCGGGGCTGGCCTTGAGGGGACATGTTGGTCCGGTGCTATCCGCCCGTTTTTCGCCAGAGGGCGAGAGCATCGTTACCGCGAGTCTCGATCGCACCGCGCGCAAGTGGAACGCCAAGACCGCCGCTGGAGAAGGTTTGTTTCGCGAGGGGCATGCCTACCTTGCCTCGCGAGCCGCCTTCTTTCCCCACAGCCGTCGGCTGCTTACGGCGGGAGGCGACGGGACGGTCCGCATTTGGGATCTCGACAAACAAGCCGAACTGCTCGTTCTCGAGCGTACCGGATATCGAGCGGCCGCCGCGATTTCTCCCGACGAGCGCTCGATCCTGACGGGAAGCAGCGATGTGCTGTCGGACACGGCTCGCCCGCACGGCGCGCTGGTGTGGAACGCGGAAACAGGCGAGCAATTGCGCAAACTCGCCGGCGTGCACAAAGCGCCGGTGACGATTGTCGCCTATGCGCCGGTGGGCGAGGGTCCGGCACTTGCGCTGACGGCGGACGACAACGGTGTATTTCAATTGTGGCATCCCGAAACCGGTGAGCCGGTCGGTCCGCGCATCGATCACCATGCCAGTCCGATTATGGGAGCCGAATTTGCTGCCGATGGGCGATCGCTGGTGACGGCGGATGCCGCCGGTCAGGTGTTTCGCTGGGACCTGTCTGTGCCCACTGCAATCAAGAAGGTGCACGAGTTTCCGCATTCGAAGGGCGTATTGTCGATGGCGCTGTTGCCGAATGGCTGCGTGCTGACGGGCGGAGCCGACGGTCGGGTCCGACTGTTCGAAGCGGAAGGCCGGGAACCCATCTGGACAGCCGATCTGCTGACTGCTCAACCCGCGCAATTTGTCTCTGCGGAGGCCCCTGCTTCGGGAGCCATCCCGGCGGTTGCCGTTCACTGGGACGCCGCCCAGGAAGTGGCAGTGGTGGTCGCACTCGATTCGCAGCGCCGCGCCGTGGGAGCGGGCGGCGGCTTCTCGGACGAGGAGTTCGTGCGGATGTTTGAATTGGACTTCGCCCATCGCCGATTTCAAGATCTCCCGCTCTCCGGCGAGAAAAAATCCGACGCTTCGCCAATCAACCTTCGTGCGGTGGGGGCCGTCGGCTGGTCGGTAGCGCTCGCTCCCGGCGGCCGAGAGTTTGTCACCATCGGGCGGGATGAAGCGCGCCTCTGGGATCGCGCAGGACACGAACTGGCGGCCTTTCGGCCGCATCAAGATTTGACATTCGCCGAATTTTCGCACGGTGGCGAGCTTGTCGTGACCGCGTCGCTCGACAGTTCCGTGCGGATTTGGGATGCTGCCAGCGGTCAGCCGCGTCTGACGCTCGACGAGCACACGGCAGGTTCGCTGCACGGCCACCAGCAGCCCGTGAATTGCGCCGTTTTTACGCCGGACGACCGGTATGTGTTGACCGGCTCCGAGGATGGAACGGTCCGGCAGTGGGATCTAAGCACAATGCAAGTCGTGCGGGTCATCCAGGCCAATCAACTGGGGATCACACGTCTGGCAATCACCCGTAACGGCGAGCAACTGGTGACTGCCAGCCGCAACGGCGAAGCGGCTATCTGGCGCCTTGCCGAGCCGACGGAGCCGATCCATCGCCTGATCGGACACGCGGGTGCGATCCTGGATGTCGTGTATTCACCCGACGAAGCGTGGATCGTGACCGCGAGTGCGGACAATACGGCCAAGCTATGGGATGCGCAGGCAGGAGCAGAAGTGCTCACACTCGCAGGCCACGCCAGTGAAGTCACCGCGGTGGCGGTGCTGAACGATGAACCCGGACTGCGCATTCTCACCGGTTCGAATGACCAGACCGCGAAGCTATGGGCCATTAGCGACCGCGCGGCATCCGCTTCCGACGCACCGACGAGCGCGCTCGTCGCGCAGGAACTCCTTTCCCTCCGCGGGCATACGCGTGGGCTGACTAGCGTCGCGTTTGCTCCCGACGGAAGCGCGGCGCTGACGTCGTCGCGCGATGGGATGACCATTCTCTGGCCAGCAGCCGGTCGAGAATCACCGTAATTGTTGAATGGTCCCCCAGCGCAGGTAGCCTCGATGTCTGCCAAAAATAGCCGCAGCCATCGCTCAGGAATTGCGCTGCTGACGGTGCTCTCCCCGGTTGGAAAAGATTCCGAAGGGTCGATTGCCCGGTTGTGACAGCAAAATCTCGATGTCAAGGCTGTCAGGCATAAAAAATGCTGTTGAAGGGAGCCAGGCAAGGTGCGATTCCCTCTCCAGGCACGGGCGGCATGTCTTCGGCGGAAATAACAAGTACATCCTCGGATGAGGTTGTCGTGCAGTTGCTGGATGCTGCGATTGGCAGGCCAGTCAAAACGTGGCGGTTTACCGACCGACAAGTAATCTCCATCGGCCGCTTGCCGGATCGCGATGTTGAGATCAATGATCCGTACGTGTCCCGGTTACATGCAGAACTGCGATTCTCGGCGGGACGCTGGACGCTCGTTTCGCTGGGACAGAACGGGATCGTCGTTCAGCACCAGCAAATCACCGAATTGGCGGTCGACTCCGAAGTAACTTTTCAGCTTGGAGCCAAGGGACCGCGGCTCCGCTTTGCGACGCAAGCCAAAAACGACGAATCGGAAGCAAGTCGCACTCTATGCTTTGATTCGGTGGAGTTTCCCGAGTTCATCGTCGATCAGTCCAAGCTTTTGGCCGAAGTCGACCAGATCGTCGGCGACGACTACTTTCAAAAGCTGCAGTCCCAGGCAAAATCGCTGCGTGCCGCCCGGCAGTAGCGGTGGACATGAGCTGACAAGCACCATCTGATTGCAGGATCACCTTTCGTGCCGAAGATAATTTCGACCCACTCCTTTCGAGGTGGAACGGGGAAATCGAACACTACCGCGAATCTGGCTGTACTCGTGGCGCGGGCCGGATTTCGCGTTGGCGTGATCGATACCGACATTCAGTCCCCGGGGATTCATGTCTTGTTCCGCCTGACTGAACAAGAGTTGCGACGCTCGCTGAATGACTATTTGTGGGGCAAGTGTGCCATCGAAGAAGCGGCCTGTGACGTGACGCTACGGGCCATCGGCAATGTCGAAGAAGACGCAGATCGGCCCCGGCTGTTCATCATTCCCTCCAGCCTGAAGACAGGGGAAATCGCCCGCATTCTACGCGAGGGATACGATGTCGCGCGTCTGAACGACGGATTGCAAGACTTACTGAAACGGCTGCGCCTGGACTATCTGTTCATCGACACGCACCCAGGCGTCAACGAAGAAACCCTGTTGTCAATCGCCGTTTCCGACCTGTTGATCTTGATCGTCCGGCCGGACCAACAGGATTTTCAAGGAACGGCCGTCGCGATCGAATTGGCGAGAAAGCTCGATGTCCCTGAGATGTTCGTGATCATCAACAAAGTGCCATCGGGAATCGACAGTGTTGCGCTCAGGTCGCAGGTGGAAGCGATGTACCAGGCCCAAGTCGCGGCGATCCTGCCGCTAAGTAACGAAATGGTGCGCAACGCCAGCAGCGATATCTTTACCAATCGCTATCCGGACCATCCGCTGACCGACGAATTGGTGGCACTTGCCCGCCGTATTGTGGCGATCGACCCGGCGGTGACGACGATCATCCCGGAACAAGTAACTTCCTAGTCCTTCACCTTGCTAGCGATGCCCTCGGAGTTGCGATCCGTGTCTCCTCCTGCTACCACCGCCGATGAAGTCGATCTCCTGATCGGCAGAATGAAGACCGCCGCAGCGCCCGTTCGCGAGATCTTGCGCGAGATCCACGCGCGCTATGCCGACAATGACGAGGGCAAAGTCGCGGATTATATCCCCGAGTTGGCCAAGGCAGATCGCCGCAGGTTCGGAATCACCATTGCCACGGTCGATGGCCAGGTGATCGACGTTGGCGACTGCAGTCAGCTGTTCACAATTCAGTCCATATCAAAACCGTTTGTTTATGGACTGGCACTCGAAGACCACGGCCTGGAACACGTCTTGTCGAAGGTGGGTGTCGAGCCCACCGGCGAGGCATTCAACTCTATTGTGCTCGACGAAAAGTCGAATCGCCCATTCAATCCGATGGTCAATGCGGGCGCCATCGCGACGGCGGATCTGGTCGCGGGACGCGACTTTCCCGAGCGCGTGAGCCGCATGTTGGCCATGTTCGGTGCCTATTGCGGGCGGCCGATGTATATCGACAACTCGGTATTTATGTCGGAGCGGCTGACTGGTCACCGCAATCGGGCGATCGGCCACTTGATGCTGAATTTTGGCATGGTGAGCGATCGGATCCAGGATTCGCTCGAACTGTATTTTCAGCAGTGTTCTGTACTGGTAAGTTGCCGCGACCTGGCCGTGATGGGCGCTACGCTGGCCGGTGGAGGCGTGAATCCGCTGACTAAACAGCGGGCCATTCAACAGCCCTATGTGAAATATCTTCTTAGTGTGATGCACTCTTGCGGAATGTACGACTACGCGGGCGAATGGGCGTTTCGCGTCGGCATTCCGTCCAAAAGTGGAGTCGGCGGCGGGATTGTGGGCGTCGTTCCCGGGCAATTCGGCATCGGAATCTATTCGCCCCCACTCGATGCCAAGGGGAACAGTGTCCGCGGAATCCTGGCCTGCCAGGAGCTTTCCGAGCGGTTTGGCCTGCATGCCTTCGAATCGGGATACTCGGGTCCTGTCCTGCGCGACTTGTTCTCGCCGACGCGGAGCACCTGACGCGACGCCGCCAATGCAAACCGAAATTGTCCCCTCTCGACCGGTCTCGCGATTTCAGGAGATATCGACGACGCGCTTCCCCAGTACGCCGAGCCGGGGCATCACGCCCAGTCCGGGCGACGTGCTGGCCGCCATGTACCCATCAATCCTCCGCGGGGCGTCGTCGGCCGTCTGCACGGTGACGTAGCTATTGAAGTCGGTCGCGGTGAAGCGAAACTCCTCGGGCGTGCTATGCGCCAGGTGGGCGATGGCCGCCGTCGTAATGTCGCCTCCCCAACTGTCCTCGAGCGTCATCGCGATCCCCAGGCTCACGCATAGATCGCGGACTTGCCGGGTCTTGGTCAAGCCGCCGAGCTTGCTGATCTTGAGATTGACGACGTCCATCGCCAGATCGCGGCGGGCCCGCAGCAGCATCTCCAGGCTGTCGACGTTTTCGTCGAGCACGAACGGATGATCGCAATGCCGCCGGACCGCCAGGCATTCTTCGTAGGTCGCGCACGGCTGTTCGATGTAGACATCCACCTCGCGGACCTCCCGCACCACCCGCATCGCCTCGTGCTGCGTCCAGCCGGTGTTGGCGTCGGCCACCAGCCGGTCGGTGGAGTGGAGCATTGTGCGGACGGCGCGGATCCGCTCGATGTCGAGATCAGGATCGCCCCCCACCTTCAGCTGAAAGCGGGTGTATCCCTCGGCTCGATAGCCGGATACCTTGCGGGCCATCTCTTCCGGCGACTCCTGCGAGATCGCACGATATAGCCGGACTCGTTCGCCGAACCGACCGCCGAGGAGCACACAAACGGGCAGCCCGGTCGCTTGGCCCAGGATGTCCCAGCAGGCGATGTCGAGGCCCGACTTGACGTAGGGATGCCCCTTCAGCGCGGCATCCATCCGCTGATTGAGGCGGGCCAGTTCGCGCGGATCGAAGCCGAGTAGATGCGGCGCGAGTTCGCGAATTCCGGACCGCACTCCCTCGGCATAGGCCGGCAGATAGAACGGCCCGAGCGGACAGACCTCGCCGTATCCCACGAGGCCCGTGTCGGTCTCGACGCCGACAATCGTGCTGTCGAAGACGGTCACGGACTTGCCGCCGGACCACTTGTAGCTCCCTTCCACGAGAGGTAATTCGACCCGGTGGGCAAAGATGCGGGTGATCTTCATAGAATTGTGCGGCGAAAGGTCATGGTGCGAAAAAGGCCTGTCAGCGGGACGCGGCCCCAGTTCCCAGGCAATACAGCATCTCTTGCCGCTGGCCGCCGGATGTCTCCACGACGCGCATGTAGATTTGTCCGCCGCAGATGGCTGGCGTCGCGTACACCTCGCTGCCGAGTTTGTTTTCGGCGACCGACTCAAACTGCTGCGGATTGGCTTTGAAGATAAAAGTCTCGCCCGATTCGTTCGTCGCGAACAGATTCTCGCCGACCAGGACTAGCGACGCGGTGAAGGTTCCACCCAGCCGCTCTTTCCAGAGTTCCTCGCCCGTGTCGGATTTCCAGCACATGGCGACGCCCGAATCCTGAATTGCGTACAAGTGACCCTGGTGAACGATCATCGAGGGAACATAGACCTGCGTGCCGTTTTCCCACGCGGTCTTCCCCGAACCATCCAGGTGAACGGCCTGCACATGCTTACGCGGATATCCCCCACTGACGAACACCCGCTCCCCGTCGGTCGTGAGCGACGTGACGCACTCGGTCGTCGCTCCCGCAATCTCCCATAGCTTGCGGCCGGTCGACGGCTCGAAGCTCGAAACCAGGTCGCAGCCGTGAACGACGAGTTGTTTCTGGCCGGCCGCCTCGAGGAGTGTGGCCGAGGCATAGTTCGCCTTCTCCGGACGGCTGACCTGCCAGGCGAGCTTGCCGTTGGCCCGCTCGAGCGCCGCCACGACACCCCCACCGGGGCTGTCGGTCGTGACAAACACCAGCGGCCCGTCCCAAACGGGCGACGAGCCAAACCCCTGATGCGTCTTGAAGTTCGACACCTTGGTTTGCCACAGCTGTTTACCATCCAGGTCGAGGGCCGTGGTGTAGATCGCGCCGTTATTGAGGAAATTGATGAACAGCCGCTCACCGTCGCAGGCGACGGTCGACGACGCCTGCGTACTCTTTTTGTTTCCCTTTCTCTCCAGTCCTCCCTCATGGACGACAGTGCGCCACAGTTCGCGGCCCGAGCCGCGATCGAAGCAGAGAACCCACTGAATTTCGCGCTCCTCATCGGCCGAGGACAGGAAGACGCGGTCGCCTACGACGGTCGGCGAACTGTGGCCGCGGCCAGGAATGGGGCTCTTCCAAACGACATTATCGGTCGAACTCCAAGCGAGCGGCGGCGTCTGGTCCGCCGCGGCGATTCCGCTGCCGTGTGGGCCCCGCCACCCGGGCCAGTCGGTGGCGGCGAGTTCTTCTCCGCGGAGCGCTCCGGACGCCAAGCACAGAGTAGTGACGGCACCGATCGACAGCACAAGTTGGCGCAGCATGGTCGTGTTCCCGATACGTACGGTCGCCAGGACCGGATCAACAAAATATTCCGCAGCCCCACTCGACGACATCATGGCTGACGGTGAGCCGGCCGAATAGTCTGCCCCCGGGGAAATCCACTGGCGCCAAGACTTAGATTCCGGCGATGTGACTCAGGGAACCCAGCCGGGGATCGCGGCCGCCTGCTGCACCCAGGATACAAACTGCGGTTCGTCGAGCACATCGTCCTCGTAGATGTCGATCCACCGCGCATCCTTGTCCTTCCCCGCACCGGGAGGAACCGGGCGGAGCGCAGCGCCCTTAAAGAACGTCACTTTGACGTACCGGGTGAAGACGTGGAACGAGACAAACCAGCCTTGTCCCTCGACGCCGTAGAACGGCGAGTTCCAGCGCACCGCTTTATGGACCTCGGGCACAGCCCGCACGACCAGGTCGTCGAGCCGCCGGCCCAGGCTGCTTTTCCAGCCGGGCATCGCCTTGATGTACGCCTGCACGGGAGCGTCGCCGTCGGCCTTGGCGATTTGCGGATTGCCGCCCGAGAGGAGGACGACGCCATCGGCGTTTTTGGGCACGTTCGCAGATTTGCCCATTCTTTCCTTGCCGCGCTTTGCCGACGTGGCACCCGGCTTGGCAGATTCCGTTTGGGAAGACTGGGCCTTCGCGCCGCTTGATCGCAGATTCTCCGCAACTGCCGACTTGATCAAGGCCTTCAGCGCCTTTGCGCTCGGCTTCTCTCCTTCGCGGATGTCGATCGCCCGGCGAGTGTTCCCCTGCAGGCTGGAATTGAACAGCCCCTGAGGATCGTCCAAGGAGGCGCCCCGCGCGAATGTCAGTTTGACGACCTGCTTGTACGTTTCGCCCGTGCAGACGATTCCCGCGTGGGACCACACCGGCACGCCCGCCGGGTTCGTCGGCTTGATCCACTTGCGCTCTTCCACGATGTCCGGATCGGCCTCGCGGATCAGGCGGCGAATCTCTTCCAGCGTCTCGGTCTGCCAGCCGTTAGAAGTTCCGTTCGCCTGTGTCTTTCCTTTGCTCGACTTCATCGGTTGTCTCGGGTGCGGGAGTTTCACTCCGTCTGCTCCCGCAGATTATCCCGAACCGTGCGGCTAACGCCACCCAGGCAGTTGCGCCGGTTACCCAACAGCGAACGGAAGCGGAGGGTTGCTACTCGCCGAGGTTGGCAGCGAGAATGCAGGACACTTACGATCGCCACTCCGGGAAGCCCGACGGTGCGAAGTCACTCGCCTCCCATCTACTTGATTCCCGGCATGACGGCGGAGTATCCCGTCTTCAGTCGTCTGCTGCCGCTTTTGCCGAACGCAACGGTCGTGAACTTCATCCCGCCCGAAGAAGGCGAGTCGCTGGTTGACTACGCAGCGCGCATGGCTGCGCAATTTCCGCGAGAGTCTTACATTGTGGGCGTGTCGTTTGGGGGGATCGTCGCGCTGGAGGTCTCGCGAATTGTGCGTCCCCGTGGCTGCATCCTGATCTCGAGCATTCCGAGTCCGAATCAATTGCCCCCTTGGCTGCGCCTCTGGCGTACTTTGGGCGGCAGGAATTCCGCGAGAATGCTTCGGGCAGCCGGCCAATGCGCCGGACTCATCCCCCGTTCGATTTGCACGCATGCAACCCTGCGCGTGCGACAACTCGCAGGTGCGGAGGGGAGTTGGCATTGCTGGGC
>JALORD010000123.1 GCA_025459145.1 Pirellulaceae bacterium
CCCAGGCGCAAAAGCAGGGGAAGCTGCTCCTGGTCGTTCACCTCAATACCGACTTCGCGGTCGACGGACGGGCGAGCAAAGCAGCGCAGCTCTTTCGCGCGGTGGCACTGTCCGAGGACGAGCTGCAGAAGCGACTACAGTCGCGGTTTGTGGTCGTATGTCAGGGGGCAGGGGCGTCCGACCGTTTGCGAGGCGCGGCAGCGACGCGAGGGAAAGCAACCAGTCGCGTCGAGCCGACGGCGCTCACGTACTTTTGCCTGCCCGATGGACGAGTGCTCCACTTCGTACCGGGATATTTGACGAGCGCCGAGCTTGGCGCCGCAGTCGACTGGGTCGAGGCAACCTATGCAAAACTGCTCCGCGTGCCGTCCCGCGAGATGGAGCACGCGCTGCGCGAGTGTCATTGCCAGCGAATCCACGCGGCCGACCGGCAAGCCTTTGCGGCCAGCTTTCCGTCGCGCTGGTCCGCGGGGGAACTCAAAGCGGGCCCGTCCACCGCGGATTTGCCCGCGGCTCTGACCGCGGCGCGGAACACGTTCGCGCGCTCGCTCCGGCAGCGAGTGGCCAGCGAAGCGGGCCCCCGCGCTGCCAGCGTCCTCTCGGCGCAAGGAACGATCGGCGCAGAACTCGCGCATTTGGTCATGTCGGAATTTCCGCTGATATCTCTGGCTGATCTCCAGCGGCCGGCGTTTGAAACCTGGGCCCGTCAGCGCTACTGGGCTGCCTCGTCCCGCCGCGAAATGCTCGCGGCCTGGTGGAACGAGCGCGTCGACCGGGATGAACCTGCCCTGCTCGTCATCGCCGACGATGTCTTTGCGTGGGTTGAACCGACGGCCGCTGATCCCCAGGACGCTGTCGCCCAGGACACAGTCACTTGGCCTCCGGCCGCGAGTGCGGTTGCGCCCGAACTCCAGCGAATAGCCACCCAGATCGTCTCCGTCGATGAACTGGCGCAACTGATGGCCGATGCCGACATTCCGGCGATCCGATATTCGCTCGCCCATGGCCCGCCGCGATTTTTGCTCGCCCGCGGCGGCGGCGAAGCGCCGCTCGTAAGTCGGAAGGAACGGCGCGGTTAGTTCGCCTGTTGGCGACAGAATCCGGGACAGTGAGGGGCACCTTCATTACCGAGGAAGGAACAGCAGATGAAGAATAATGCGTTACGCAGTTGGCTGGTGGCGGGTCTGGGAATCACAGCGGCAATTGCGTGGGCGGGTCCACTCCTGGCCGCGAAGCCGCTGACGCTGGTCGACCACGGCCGCGAACTCTTCGAACGGCAGTGGGTCGCGGGGGAGGCCGGGCTCGCCGGAGGTGACGGGCTGGGACCGATGTTCAATCACGTTTCGTGTGCCGCCTGCCACCGCCAGGGAGGCCTGGGAGGCGCCGGACCTGTCGATGTCAATGCGCTCATGCTGTCGGTAAATGTACCCAAGCTTCCCGAAGCGACCCAGCGCAAAGAGTTCCTGGCCGCGCTCAAGAATCTTCATCCCGGCTTTCTGTCGGCTAGCGGCGATATCCAGCAGAATCTCATTCTCCATCGCTTCAGCACCGATCCTCGCTATACCGCCCTGCGGCAACGCCTGGCGGGACCCGATCGGCCGTTTCAGCCTTCCACCAGCGAGCGCGAGGCCATCCAAAGCGATGTGGCCCGGAGGCCCTTTCGGACGGCGACACCCACCGCCTCGCTAACGCTGGCCATCACCGAGCGCAACACGCCGGCTCTGTTCGGTGCACGGCTGATCGACGCGATTCCCGACGCGGTCTTCCACTCCCTCGCCGCGTCGCAAAGCAAGCATCCGGAAGTCTCGGGCCGCGTCGCGCCCGTCGAGGTGACGAAGGTGGGCCGCTTCGGCTGGCGGGGCCAGATCGAACACCTCCACGACTTCGTGCTCGGGGCCTGTGCGAACGAGATGGGACTTGAGGTGCCGGGAAACGCCCAGCCGGTGGATCCCTTGCTTCCCGAGTATCGGCCTGCCGGACAGGACCTGACGGCCGCCCAATGCATGTCGCTGACTTCGTTCGTGGCCTCGCTCCCCCCGCCGCGATTCGTGCGGCCGGATAGCGACGAGAAACAGCGA
Organism: Pirellulaceae bacterium; assembly: GCA_025459145.1. Classification (GTDB taxonomy): domain Bacteria; phylum Planctomycetota; class Planctomycetia; order Pirellulales; family Pirellulaceae; genus CAYLLN01. The sequence goes on from JALORD010000123.1 coordinate 2,079, forward strand.
CTCGTCGATGCGGGGCGCAAGGTCTTCCACAAGATCGGCTGTGCGGTCTGCCACGTCGAGAACATCGGCCAGACTCAGGGTATCTACAGCGATCTCTTGCTGCACGATATGGGGCCAAAGCTCGCCGACCCGGTCCTGGCTCAGCCGACACTGGTGGCCACATCGCAGAATCTCACATCGCAAGAACGGGTCAAAGCGATTCAGCAACAGCCGGTCGCCACGCAGACCCGTCAGATGTATTACGGCGGGACGGTCGTGACGAGCGCGATGTTCAGTTCGGGCGATTCGGAGTTTACGCTGTTCCGCCCCCTCAACTCGAAGACGGCGGTGCAGACCGAGTTTCGGCCTCTCGAATCCAATCGAAGCCAGGAATGGCGGACGCCGCCGCTGTGGGGTCTGGCCGATTCGGCTCCCTACCTGCACGACGGCCGCGCGGCGACGATTGCCGAAGCGATTGTCCTGCATGGCGGCGAGGCCGCAGCCACCACCTCGCGGTATCTGGCGCTCGAACTGGAAGACCGGCTGGCGCTTGTCGAGTTCCTGAATTGCCTGCGTGCGCCGTAGTCTGGGTTCGAGTTGCACGACGCGCGGCAAACTCACGTCCCCCGCCGTGCGCCGTACCACGCAATGTGCTGGCGGGGACAAAACACAAAGCCGTGCTCCTGGCAGTACGGCTGGAGCCACTCGGCGATATCCGCCAGTCCCGCGGGACCGGTTCCCTGCGGCATCAAGAGCACGCGCTCGCGGCGGACTACGGGGAAATCGTTCAGCCACGCCGTGACTTCGGCCAGATCGTCCGGCGTGTCGATCACAAACTTGAGCTGATAGTTGTACCCGTCGATTAACCGGCGAATGACCTCCGGCTGATGGCGGGTCTGCTCGTGGCGTTCGCGCCATTTGCCGGCTCGCTCTGCCGACGGGGTTGAGCTTGCCAGCTTGGGGCTGATCGACATCAGGTCGCAGGCCACCGGCAGGAAGAGCGTCCCGGCCGTTTCGATCGTGATGTGCCAGCCTGCGGTCCGCAATTGCTCGCACAGCGGCATCAGCTCCGCAAACAGCATCGGCTCGCCGCCGGTGAGGACGGCGTGCGGCTGTTCGGTCGCTCGCTCGAAGGTGGTTTCGCCGGGCAATCGCAGTGCGCTAAGTTCGGGCCGCAACCGCTCGGCCTCGGCCACGATCTCGTCGACCGACCAGTCTTCCCCCTCGGGCTGCCACGAAGTGTACGGCGTATCGCAGAACCAGCAGCGCAGATTGCAGCCGCTCGTGCGCACGAAGAGGCTCGGACGTCCGGTGAGGAGCCCTTCTCCCTGCAGCGAGGTGTAGATTTCGGCGATGCGCACGGGTGTTGGCAATGGACAGTGGCCACGGACGACTGACCCCTGACGACGGATCCTCCCATCATACCGCTCGCCTGCCGCTTGCCACGGGCGGCCGCGCAGTCCTCTTACAGTCCTCAAGTGGCAAGTGCCGCCGGAAGTCCTTACAGTAAGGCTCGGTCCGATCGGTTCCCTGGGGAGAAACGACGATGAACAGCCGGATTCGCACGATAGTTCGCTCTGCCCGATTGGCCGCCCTCGCGGCAGTCGCCAGTTTGGCCAGCACCGCCGCAGCCGCGGGACCGGAATTGGTCTCGGTCGCCAAGATTTGGGACGCGGGGAAGCACAATGCCTTCACCGACCTGATCCGCTGGCACGACAAATGGTACTGCACGTTCCGCGAGGCGGACGACCACGTAGGCGGCGATGGCAAGCTGCGGGTGCTCGAATCGGCCGACGGCCAAAAGTGGGAGTCGGCCGCCTTGATTGCCGAGGAGGGGATCGACCTCCGCGATCCGAAGCTCTCGATCACGCCGGACGACCGGCTGATGATCGTCGGCGGAGGTTCGGTCTACGAAGGGAAAAAGCTCCTCGGCCGACAGCCGCGAGTCACGTTTTCGAAGGACGCCCGCACCTGGACTCCTCCGCAGCGCGTGCTGACCGAAGGAGAGTGGCTGTGGCGCGTCACCTGGCATGGCGGAAAGGCGTACGGCGTTTCGTACAACGCCGACGGCCGCACGAATCCCGCGGCCCAGGAAGCGGCCAAGACCGGCAAAGCCCAGCCCGGGCCTGCCGACTGGAAGCTCAAGCTGTTCGCGTCCAGCGACGGAGTCAAGTATGACCTCGTGACGCACCTCGATGTGCCTGGTCATCCCAACGAAACGACGCTCCGTTTCCTCGACGATGGCACGATGGTGGCCCTCGTGCGCCGCGAAGGCGGTAGCAAGAAGGCCTGGATCGGCACGAGCCCGGCGCCTTACACCGACTGGAAGTGGACCGAGACCAAGCACCAGGTAGGCGGGCCGAACTTCATCCAACTGCCCGACGGCAGCTTGTGGGGAGCGGGGCGCAGCTATCCCGGCGGCGCCAAGACGGCGGTGGCCCGAATGACGGCGGCCGGCGAGTATGAGCCGCTGCTCACGCTCGAAAGCGGCGGCGACACGAGCTACCCGGGGCTCGTGTGGCACGACGGGTTGCTCTGGATGAGCTTCTACTCGTCGCACGAGGGAAAGACGTCGATCTACCTGGCCAAAATCAAGCTGCCGCTCGCCGCCGAAAAAGTCGGCTCGCGCGTGCTCCCCGTGCTCGATTCGTGGCTGATCGATCGGCTGTCAGGCTCGGCCCGTTTGCGAGCGGTCGAGCCGAAGCCGCAAGAGGTCGTGCTCACCGCCGACGCCCCTTGGGAAGGGAACACGAGCGCGTACTACACCGTGCTGCGGGACGGTGAACTGTTCCGCATGTACTACCGCGGTTCGCACTACGATCCGGAGACGAAAAAGGCCACGCATCCCGAGGTGACCTGCTATGCCGAAAGCCGGGACGGCATTCACTGGAAGAAGCCCGAACTGGGACTCTTCGAATTTGCCGGCTCCAAGGCCAACAACATTGTGTGGGAAGGACCTGGGGCACATTGCTTCACGCCGTTTGTCGACGGCAACCCCAACTGTACAGCAGACGCGCGGCTCAAGGCGCTAACGCGTGTAGAAGGGGGACTCTTGCCGCTCGCTTCGGCCGATGGAATTCACTGGCGGCCGCTCGCCGACAAGCCGGTGATCACGCGGGGGGCGTTCGACTCGCAAAACCTCGCGTTCTGGGATGCGCACCGCGGCGAGTATCGCGAATATCACCGGGCGTTTCGCAAGGTGCGCGACATCATGACCGGCACTTCGACAGACTTCCTGCACTGGACGGAGCCGCACTTTATCGACTACGAAGCGGCCCCGGTCGAACACCTGTACACCAACACGGTGCAGCCTTATCCGGGACGCGCCGACCTGGTGATCGGATTTCCGACGCGGTTTCTCCCCAAAACGGAACAAACCGAACCGACGCTCATGGCGAGCCGCGACCGCACGACGTTTCGGCGATTCGTCGAGCCGGTGGTGCCGACGACCGCTCCCGAAGAGCGCAGCGGGAATCGCAGCAACTACATGGCCTGGGGGCTCGTCCAGTTGCCGGGCGACCCGTTGTGGTCGGTCTACGCTAAGGAGGCGTATTACACCGGTCCAGCCAGCCGGCTGCGGCGGTTTACGTATGAGCCGCACCGCCTGGCGGGAGTTGCTGCGGATTCCGCAGGGGGCCAGCTGATGACGCGTCCGGTCGTTTTTGACGGCAAGCAGCTCCAAGTGAACTATCGAACCGGCGCCGGCGGAAAGGTGCGCGTGGAGCTGACCGACGCCGCGGGAGAGCCACTGGCCGGCTACGGGCTAGCCGATTGTCAGCCGCTCAATGGAAACGCCCGCCAGGCGGTGGTTCGCTGGTCGGGCGGTTCGAGCGTGGCGCCACTGGCCGGCCAGGAGGTGCGTGTGCGCGTAGCCCTTGAGGACGCCGAGCTCTTTGCCCTTCAATTCGAATAACTCCCAGGAAACGACCCGATGAATATGCGACTGGCCTGGTCATTCATAGCGATTGTTGGCGCGCTTGGTGCCGCGGTGCATGGTCCCGCAAAATTAGCTGCGGCTGAAGAGGAGATTAAGCTCCCCGCCAAGGAGAAGTTTCACCTGTACTTGCTCGTGGGCCAGTCGAACATGGCGGGCCGGGGCGTCATCGAGGACCAGGACAAATCGCCCCACCCACGGGTGCTCATGTTAACCAAGGAGAACACCTGGGCCCCGGCGGTCGATCCGCTCCACTTCGATAAACCGCAGATTGCGGGGGTCGGGCTCGGGTCGTCGTTTGGCCGGGCAATGGCCGAGGCAGATCCCGAAGTGACGATCGGACTCATTCCGTGTGCCGTCGGAGGTACGCCGCTGGCCCGCTGGCAACCCGAGGGGGACTTGTACGCCGCGGCAGTCAAGCGTTGCCGATCGGCCCAGGAGCACGGCACTCTGCGGGGGATACTGTGGCATCAGGGAGAAGGGGACTCTGGTACCGAAGCCAATGCCCGCAGCTACGGCGAGCGGCTGGCCAAGACGATCGCAGGATTCCGGAAGGATCTCGAAGCTCCCGGGGTACCGTTCGTGGCCGGCGAATTGGGTCACTTCCTGCTCCCCACGACGGATGCCGGCAAGCCAAAGTTTTGGAAGGTGGTCAACGAACAAATCAATGACCTGCCCAACAAGGTGCCGCATACCGCTGCGGTTTCTGCCGAGGGGCTGAAGCACAAAGGGGACGATGTGCACTTCGACTCGGCGTCGCTCCGCGAGTTCGGCCGGCGGTACGCGAAGGCGCTGGCGGAAGTGAAGTAGCACCTTGTCGGTTCTCACCTTGGAATCAAGCACCACGCCATGAAGACTGCTTTGGCCATTGCCGCCCATCCCGACGACATCGAGTTTTTGATGTCGGGGACGCTGATGCTCCTCCGTAAGGCAGGTTACGAGATCCACTACTGGAATCTGGCCAACGGCTGTTGCGGGTCGAGCAAGTACGACGCGGCGACGATTGCCCGCATCCGCCGCGAAGAGGCGATGTCGGCGGCCAAGGCGATTGGGGCTGTGTATCACGAAAGCATTGCGAACGATCTGGAGATTTTCTACGACCAGCCGACGCTGGCCCGCGTGGCCGCAGTCATCCGAGAGATCGCTCCGGAGATCGTCCTCACGCACTCGCCGATCGACTACATGGAGGATCACACGAACACCTGCCGTCTGGCAGTGACGGCGGCGTTCGCCCGCGGGATGCCGAACTTTGCCACCGATCCGCCGCGGCCGGCCGTGACGAATGCCGTCACCCTCTATCACGCGCAGCCCTATTCGCACCGCGATCCGCTGGGCCGGCCAGTCGAGCCGGAACTGGTGGTCGATACGTCCGACTTAATCGAGCAAAAGAAAAAGATGCTCTCGAAGCACGCGAGTCAGAAGCAATGGCTTGACGAAAGCCAGGGACTCAACGCCTACCTCGACACGCTGGCCGAACTCGACGCCGAGGTGGGGCGGATGTCGTGCCTCTTCAAGTACGCCGAAGGGTGGCGGCGGCATTTGCACCTGGGCTTCTGCGGTCCTCAGGACGATCCGCTGCGGACTGCGCTCAAGGAACGCGTGCTCGTGGCCGCTCGATTCGCAAGCGCCTGACTCTTCTGGCTGCAAACGACGCCCGCCGCAACTACTACCAGCCACACCAGCCACGGGTTGATTCGTCTCCCCTGGGTGGCCGATAATCCGCCGTTCATGCCCGCCGACACAAAACCGCCACACTTCACCACGGACTAACTCTCCATGCATCCCATCCTCAATCGCAACTTGTTCTTCGTGAAAGAGCAAGTCGGATTCTTCAAGGCGTCGAACAACTACGATGTCCTCGATCCGGAGACGAACCAGGTCATCCTCAATTGCCGCGAAGAGCGTCTGGGGATCTTCACCAAGATGCTGCGATTCACCGACTACAAGCGGCTCACGCCGTTTGAGGTGATCATCCGCACGCCCGACAATCAGCCCGTGCTGTGCGTGAAGCGGGGTGTGGCCCTGTTTACGTCGAAGGTCGATGTGCTCGACGAAACCGGACAGCGGATCGGCGGTTTTGCCCAGAAGTTTTTTTCGTTCACCGACAAGTTCACGGTGCTCGGGGCCAACGATCAGCCGCTGTGCGTCTTGCGCGGCAATTGGACGAGCTGGGATTTCGCGTTCATGGCGGGCGAGGTCGAGATCGGCCGGGTCAGTAAGAAATGGGCCGGCCTGGGCAAGGAGCTCTTCACGAGCGCCGACAACTACATGCTCTCGATCAGCCCCGTCGTCCCGCCCAACGACCCGGTCCGCCAGATGATCCTGGCGGCGGTGATGTGCATCGATCTGGTGCTCAAGGAGTAGTTCGCTACTGCGCGGCTAAGCTTAGTGGAGCAGCGTGCCTGCGGGCTGCGCCTTCACGTGCTGTTTGACGGGGGCGGCCTGGGTCCGCGGTTGGCGGCGGGCCCTCCGCAGACGATGCAGCACGAAGCCCGCCGTGAGGAGCATGAGTCCTACGGCGGCGACCGGGATGAGAAGCGAGAGGAGTGTCGTGGTAATTGATGCCGCGAGTTCGCCCGTCGCGATGGCAAAGTTGGCGGTGCCTCCTGTTGAAACGCTCGAGGCCCCGCGGAGCGCGACCGTCGTTGATTGCACGAGGCCGGCTGTGCCGCCGCCGGCGATCAGCGCCAAAGTCCATTGCAGCAGGGGCGATAGCTCCGCCACAACCGACGCGGTGATGATCGTTCCCGCGACGACGGCCGCAGGTGTGGCGACCGAGTCGAGCAGGTTGTCGATCCACGGGACGTAGTAGGCAGCCACTTCGAGGATCGTAGCGGTCAGGAAGCAGGCAAAAGCCGGCCAGGTGCCGAGCCATTCAAAACCCGACGCCAGTTCGAGCTGGCCAGCCAGCGACGCGGCGCTAATCCCCAGGAGCGGCACGAACACGCGAAAGCCGCAGGCTGCCGACAGGCCGATTCCCAGGCAGAGCGAAATCACCACTTCCAGGTCGGGCATTCGAACTTTCTCGTGAGATACGAATCGGGATCAACGGCGGACGCGGAGCACTCCGCTAGAGTCCATTCGGCCCTCCGGCGCGAATCTTGGCCGTTTCCAGCGGCTAGTACCATTGCAATCCTTCGGCAGAACGGGCGCAGAGGCAAATCCTCCGCGGCGGATTGTTCGTCAGAATTCGCGTCGATATTTCCCTCACGACTGCTGTTCGTGTGTGGCCCACGAGTGGGGTTGCGCTAAGCGGTTGAGTTGACGGCTCCCATGACACGTCCTGTCCCTCTATTGCACAGGGCCGCATCGAATGATGCAGTGTGACCCACTTCTAGTGTCTTTCGTTGCAACCTTCTGGAGCGGAATAAAGAGCGAAATTGAGCGCACTGGGACAGTTCGTGTCAGTGGGCATCCAGAGTGCGGTAGATCCTTGCGGTAACTACAGCGCCCCTGACAACACTGCTCAAAACTTTTTCTGTCGGATAATTCTTTAATTGCCAGCTGCAAAGTGTCAGTTTGCGGGGTCAGTCGGCTTATAACCCATAGGAACAGGGAGAACTGCTACTCGTACGCGTATCAACTGAATTGTCATGGAGCGAGCATTTCGCGGGGTAAGCGGGCCCGGGTGGGCCGCGGCTTTGTTGCTTTTAATCTCGTGCACGGCAGATGCGGTTCACGCTGGCACCTACGTCTACGGATTTCCGGAGGAAGGGGCGATCACGTCCGTCCCGGCCGGATTTATGACCGAGCCTCCCCCGAGCCCGACCGACGGTCTGCAGTTTGATGGGATCACCAGCGATCCTGCGGCCGATGCCGCGAGTAGCGGACACGCCTTGTTCGGCAGCCTGGGGTCATTTTCGCAGGGGAGTGGCTCAGGAAGTTTTGGGGGCGACCTGGGCGGCAGCGGACTCGGCGGTGGTGGCGGTGGAGGTGGCGGTGGCACGGGAGGCGGATTCGGGGCGGCGGGGTCGACTCCGGAACTGTCGCTCGCTCCATTCGAGCCAGGAACCAGTAACCCGGACCTGCTCGATCCGCTGGGCGAATCGACGAACACCAAGATTCCACCGCTCGGCGAGTACACTCCGCCTCCCTACACTCCGCCGCAGCCAGACCTCGTCAACGAGAATGATCCAACGACAACTGCCGGGGCGACGATCATCGGTCCCGAGTCGGCCCACGACGGTACCAATCATCTGCCCGAACCGGGGACGCTGTCGCTGTTAAGCCTGGGAGTGTTGGGCCTGGGGTGGCGAGCGATCCGCACCAAGCGCAAGCAATAAGCCTGCACCGCTAATTACGACTCGGTGAGCGAGTCGTCGGCCAGGATGATTGGCCGGCGGCCTGCGCGCGGTTCAGTCAGGCTGAAGCTCAAGAGCCAGCCCAGAACCAGCAGCACGACGACGCCCAGGTAAATCGGCTCGAAGCCGACCGCTTTGATCAGCGGAGTGACGAGCGGCGAGGCGTAGATCGGCGCCGCCATGCAGAGGCTCAACGTGCTCAGGTAGCGCGGGTGGTGCTCGGGATCGGTGATTTCGAGCGTGTAGTTGTTGAAGGACTTTTGGGCGACGGGCGTGAGCCCCACAAGCAAGAACACCGCGGGGAAGGCTTGCTTTCCCAATTCGGGCCAGACCACCGAGGCAATCGCGGCGAGCGGACCGGCCACAATCAACAGCGTGACGATCCGCAGCACGAGCCGATTGCCGAGCGAATCGGCGATCGGACCGGTGATCAGGCTGAAGAGGGCGGTGCCCGCATTCTGCGCAACGACCCACCAGATGAGCCAGGTCGTTCCCAGGCCCAACCGTTCGCGGGCCAGTGCCTGGTAGTGCGGAAACAGCAGGAGCGATGTGCTGAACAGGGCACCGACGATCGCCAGGCGGCGAAAGTTGGCGTCTTCACGGAGCGATTGCCAGGCGCGGGTGAAGATGTGGGCGATCCCGCGCGGCGGCTCGTGATGGTGGTCGGGCTCCTCCTTGAGAAACCATGACATCACCGAGGCCGCGGCAAACAGGCAGGTCGTAAAGCCAAAAATGGCGGCCCAGTCGGCATGATCCTCGTACAGCCATTGCCGCAGGAGCGTGATCGCGCAGATGACCGCGGACGAAGCGCCGACAAAATCGGCAATCATCAGGAGTCGCCCGCGCCAGGTCGGGCGGATCAATTTTCCTTGGATCGTATTGTACGCGAGCCCATTTACTCCCATCGCCCAGAAAAAGAGCCCATACAGGGCGAGATAGATCACCGCCGCCGACGGATGGCCGGCGAGTCCAGGAATCAGCCAGAGGCTGGTGAGTCCCAGAAAACAGAGGGTCATCGAGGCCGTGGTGGCGATAAAGGCCCGTTTCTTCTGGGGCAGGTTTTTGATCCGCGGGGCCGCGATCACCGGCGGAATGCTTTGCCCAAAGCGATTGAGGGGCTGCAGCCAGCCGCGGGCGAAGCCCGTGGGATCGAGGGCATCGGCCGCCGCGGGCATGATGCTGCTTTCGGTCTTGAAGATCCAGCCCGTGCGGAGCACGATCTGGTAGAGGATCAGGAGCCAGAAATTGCGGCGTTCATGTCGGCGCTCCTCGTCAACGGGAGGCGGAGAGTTCCGTTCCGCGGCAGCTGTGCGGGGCGGGAGGGCAACCTGCGAGCCGGACTCCGCGTCGTGGTGGGGCATGCGCGTAAGTTCAAGCCGTGGCTTCGGAAAGCAGCGACTTCACCAGGCGGCCGATCAGATTCCGCACTTCGCGATACTCGTCGGGCGAGAGGTGCTTGGGATCGGGGATCTGCCAGTCGAGACGTTTCTTCGCCTTGAGCGTGGGGCATTCGTCGCCGCATCCCATGGTGACCGCGTAATCGAATTCCGCCGGTACGTCGGCGAGGCTCTTGCTCGTATGGCGGGCCATGTCGTAACCCAACTCCGCCATGGCCTCGACCGCCTTCGGGTTGACTTTGCCAGAAGGACGCGAGCCGGCGCTAAATACCTCCACCTCAGGCGGTGCGTACATGTGTCCGAACGCCTCGGCCATCTGGCTGCGATTACTGTTCTCGACGCAGAGGAAGATGATGCGTTTGGACATGGCGTTTACGTCGGCTATATGCGCGAACGTCCTGGTCGGCGAGCACCGCGGGGGGAGCCAGTAGTGGCACCTCTTGTCAAAGTTCGAACGCAGGCTTCAAGGATAGCAGATCGTGCTACCCGGCGAAGACCGGGGGCCTACAGCGCCAGCGGTTCGCCCGCCAGTTGGCGCTCGTTACGGGTCAGTTCGTACATCGCGTGGATCAGGTCGATGTCGGCGGGACGCTGCTGCACGCTGCGGCGGCCGAACATCCGCTGCTGCGTCGCCACCATTACCTCCGGCGGCAATTCGGTCACTTGGCCAAACAGCCGGGCATAGTTCACAAAGCTCGGCACATTCGTCGTCACATAGCCGTACACCATCGAGCATGCGCCGACGATCTTGCCGGTGAAGATGCCGGTGTTGATCGCCGTTTTGGCATAGTCGCCGATGAAACAGCCGACGAACTGCATCCCCGTGGCGACCGACTCGCCGCGATAGTCCATCTTGACCGTGCCATACGTGTTCTTGAGATCGCTGTTGCTCGTGCCGGCGCCCAGATTGATCCAGCTTCCGAGGTAACTGTGGCCCAGAAAGCCGTGATGCTGCTTGTTCGTATAGGGTTCGACGATCGAGGCCTCGATCTCACCGCCGATCTTCGTGGTGTGCCCCAGAGAGACCGCGTCTTTGA
>JALORD010000124.1 GCA_025459145.1 Pirellulaceae bacterium
CGGCGCCAGATTTGGCAAGATAGGGAAGCTGCTGAAGACCGCCGGAAGCCTCGGCGTCGGGTTATTTCGGTTCGCGCGGGGCTCGCACCGGCAGGATCCAATCGACCGTGACATCGAACGCCCACCACTGGACGATGAGCAGGAGCACCGGCCCCGCAAACAAGATGGCCTGCGCGGTACGCCGCTCTTGCAGGAATTCTGGGATGCTATCGGCGGCCGCGGTGAACAGGTTCGTAACGATGAGCCCGTTCAGTCCCAGCAGGATGCAGGAGATGACCAGCGAAATCAGAACGTAGCCGCATCCCAGACGCGCAAACGACGTTTTGAACGGGGCAGCCATGCGGACGATTCTACGCTGGGGAAGCGCTGACACAACTATCGACCTGCGGCCGTGTCTCCGGGGACATCGCCGCTTTGCCGTTGTCGCTTAGCTCTTGTCACTAGCCGCGCACGCTTGCCAGCGGGACTTGATGGTCGAGCGCTTCCTGCAGCCGTTCCTCCGCCGAACGATGGTAGGGGAGGCTCTTCAGCCACAGGGCGATCCCCACGCCGGCCGAGATCAGCACGACGGTGGCAGGGATCGAATACACGAATCCTTCGCCCCCTTCGGCCGGGACAAAAATGGCCTTCAAGATCGGCCAGGACTCGACAACGTCGGGCGTAATCCGCGATTGCAGGACCGACAGGCTATTGTGACAGAAGTGGTACAGCATGCCGGGCCACAGGCTGCCTGTTTTGACCACGACGTAGCCGATGACGGTGCCGATGATGGCGGTGGCTAGCGACTGTTGCAGGAGTCCATGCGCCAGGCCAAAGAAGACGCTCGTCAGAACGATCGCGCCCCACTTGTGGCCCATACGCCGCAAGCCTGACAGGATGAATCCCCGGAAAGCGAGCTCTTCGCAAATCGCTGGCGCGAGCCCCACGAGCAGAATCACCTGCCACAGCGGCTCGGTGCGCACCGACAGCGAGAACTTTTCCAGCTGCTCGACGACCGACGGGTGAATCGGGTAGAGCGTTCGGATCGCCATATCGAGCCAGTGCATCGCCGGATGCAAGCAAATCGCCAGTGCCGCAGCCGCCGGCACCGTCATCCCAAACGAGGGCCGCACGAGCGACAGCGTCACGAGCGGCTTGCGCGTCAGCATGATCGCCATCACGCAGGCCGGCGTGGCAATGAGAGCGATCTGCAGGATCAGCGTTGTGGTGACAACTTCGGGCCAGGTTTGCGGCTGTGGAATCGCAAAGTTCGAGAAGAAGCGAATCACCAGCAACAGCACGCCGCAGAGCAAGGCTTCGCCGGCGGTCGGCGTATCCAGGCGATCGCGCACCAGGTGCCGCAGCCAGAGCCCCAGATCGAGCCGCTCGCTCTCGCGAAACAAGACCGATTCGTTGTTGAACTGGTCGACCGCCCAGCGGATCGCCAGCAGACAACAGACGGCCGTTACACCGATCACCGGCAGCGCGTAGCGCAGGGCTTCGAGGTACTGCCCTTCGATCAGCGTTCGGAGCAGCAAGATCAGTCCGGTGATCGGAATGAGCGAAAACCCAAGGTCGAGCTCCGTGGCGGGGAGCATCGGCAGCATCATCAGCGGCAGCGAGAACATGAGCAGCGGCATCAGGTAGTACTGCCCTTCCTTCGAACTGCGGGCAAAGGCCGCAATCGCCAGCGAGAGCGCACTAAAGAGGGCCGCAATCGGCGGCAAGGCGAGCACGAGCCAGAAGAGGGCCATGATCGGCGGACGACCGACGTTGACGGGTAGCCCGCCCATCTGGTCGAGCCGCGTGACGACGAACGTCGCCATGCCGGTGGTAATGGCAAGATTGAGGAGCGCCGTCGCCATGCTGAACGTCGCGACCGTTAGCAGCTTGCCCCAGACAATTTCGCTGCGCTGCGCCGGGCTGCTGAGGAGCGTTTCGAGTGTACCGCGTTCCTTCTCGCCGGCGCACAAGTCGATCGCCGGATAGAACGCCCCGGTGAGGGCCCAGACCATCAGGATGAATGGCAGGATCTTCGACCAGATGGCCGCCCGGCGGCGCGAGTCCTCCGACAGGTCGGTACTGACGACTTCAAACGGGCGGGCGGCCGCCACGGGGACCTCCCGCACGCGGAGATTTTCCTCAACGATCCGCTCCCGCCAGCGGCGGAGAATCTCCTCGACCCGCAAGCCCGCGACTTTCGATTTCTCACGGGCCGTATCGAGCAGGATCACCGGCTGCGGCACTTCCTCGGCAGACACGGTCTCAGGTTCGCTTTCGGGCAGCCGGCTGCGGAACTGCCCCAGCCGCTCGGCAAAATCGGGCGGAAAATAGATCACCGCGTCGTAGTCGCCGGCTCGGATCGACTGCTCAGCCGCGGTACGAATGGCTTCTGCGGATTGCCCTTCGGCCTGTTCGACCGTGAGCTCCAGCAGTTCACGCTGCTTGGTGTCGCCCAGGTCGGGCGAAATCTGCCCGTCCACCACAAGTTCAGGATCGTGGGGTAAGTACTCGGAACCCACCACGCGGACCTTCGAGGCGTTCTCCCGCAGGAATTGCTGCACCTGCAAAAACGACATGCCGAGCAGCGGATAGAGCAGCATCGGCAACACGGCAATCGTGAACAGCGTCCGCCGATCGCGCAATTGATCGCGCAGCTCTCGCAGAAAGATCAGCTTGACGTTGGTCCAGGACATCGGTGCGTTCGGTGGAGATAGTCGGAGGGTGTGTTGGACTACAGGGCCGCCATGTAAGAAGCTGCGCGGGAGCTCTCGCCGTCGTGCTGCGAGATCAGGGCAAAGAACAACTCCTCAAAATCGGACTCGTGGTAGCGGTCGCGCAGTTCGGCCAGCGTTCCCTCAGCCAGGATGTGTCCGCGGTGCATGATCGCCACGCGATCGCACAGCCGCTCGACCTCGCGCATGATGTGCGTCGAGAAGATGATGCACTTCCCTTGATCGCGGAGCTGGCCCACGGTTTTAAGGAGCGCTCGGGCCACCAGCACATCGAGCCCGGCGGTCGCTTCGTCGAAGATCAGCACCGGCGGATCGTGGACCAGGGCGCGGGCGATCGAGACCTTTTGTTTCATGCCGGTCGACATTTTCGCCCCGAGCAGGTCGCGAATCTCGCGCATCTGCAGGCGGTCGAAAATCTGTTCCATCCGCTCCCGCAAAGGTTCCGGCGACAGTCCATAGAGCCGGCCGAAGTACTCGACCATTTCCCAGGCGGTCATTCGGTCGTAGACGGCTGTGTTTGTCGAGACGAAGCCGATCTGATGCCGGACGAGTGACGGCTGGGTGAGGACGTCGTACCCATTGACGGTCGCCTGGCCGCTCGTCGGGCGCAGCACGGTGCTGAGGATCCGCAAAGCGCTTGTTTTGCCAGCGCCGTTGGGGCCCAGCAGGCCGTAGATTTCTCCCGGCACGGCGTCGAAACTGATCCCCGCCAGGGCGACGAACTGCCCTCGCCGCAGGTCGGCATACGACTTCGTGAGCTGGCGAACGTGAATCATTACGCATCCTGGCGTAAGGGAGGGGGGCAGACTGGGGTGGCGGTCCCTACAGGGAACACCCGGGCGCAGCCCGAACCATGGCAGCACATTCTTAGAAACCCAGTGTCAGCCTACCACATCGAATGCCTGTACTCAGCGATGTGGTCGTGCCGCAGGGGTGCCGACATCTGGCAGCCGCCCGCTTGTTCCGATTCTCGGGTCTAGGGGGAATCGGTCGATTCAACGGGAGCCATGGTCTCGTCCCAGCGGGCAGCCGCACCTTGGGTGCAAAGTCGAGCTAGGTTTGCTCAACTTCGCGCCATCGCGCTTGCCGTCTGTCCGGCCTTCTACACGAAAGACTCGCCCCCATGTCGACGGGTTCTCTGCCTGCCGTTTCACAACCTTCGTCAGGGCTGGGGTACGGCGTGTCGCCAATCTCGGATTTTCCCCCGCACGAAGCAGCGCGCGTCGCGATCGATCGCGCGATCGCCAGCACGGCGTGGATCCCTCCTGAACCGCGAACGCTGCAGGAGGCCGGTCTCGACCCGAGCTGCGTGGAAGGGCTCGCGCTGAAAATGCTTTCCTCCAGCAGCCAGGCGACCGGGCGAAAAATCTCCGATCAGCTGCGGCTCCCCTTTGGACTCGTCGCCGAAGTGCTCCGCGGACTGAAGTCCCAGTTGCTGGTCGGCTACAAGCGGCAGGCGGCCATGGGTGATTACGAATACGAATTGACCGAAGAGGGGCAGAAAAAGGCGCGGTGGGAGACCGAACAGTGCACCTACTGCGGAGCTGCCCCGGTGCCGCTGGCCGCCTATGTGGCGTCGGTCGAGCAGCAATCGGTTCGCCGAGCTCGCCCCAAGCTGTCCCACGTGATTCAGGCGATGTCCGATCTGACGCTCCCTCCCGCCATCATCAGCCAGGTGGGTCAAGCGATCTACTCCGGGAAGGCCCTCTTCCTGTACGGTCAGCCGGGAAACGGCAAGTCGAGCATTGCCCTGCGGGCGATCCGGGCGCTGTCGCAGGATGTCTGGATTCCCCGCACAATAACCGTGACCAGCGAAATCATTCGCCTGTTCGATCCGGCCAATCACGAAGAGGCGCCGCTCGAGGGAGATGGGAGGATGCTGGACGCGGTGCATTACGACCGCCGCTGGGTGCGGATTCGCCGTCCGAGTATCGTCGTGGGCGGGGAACTGAGGCTTGAGCAGCTCGAAATCGGCACCAATCAGGCAACCGGCATCATCGAAGCGCCGCTGCAGCTCAAGGCCAACTGCGGCGCGCTCGTCGTCGACGACTTCGGTCGCCAACGGTGTAGCACCGAGGAGCTCCTCAACCGGTGGATCGTGCCGCTCGAACGAGGTCACGACTACCTGCACCTCCCCTCGGGACGGCAGATTCAGGTCCCCTTCGACCAATTGCTCATCTTTTCGACCAACGTCGAGCCGCGACGGCTGGTCGACGACGCATTCCTCCGCCGGATCCCCTACAAGGTGGAGCTCACCGACCCTTCGCCCCGCGAATTCCGCACGCTGTTGACCGAATGGTGCGGCCGCCTGGGGATTCGTTACGACGAACGCGTGGCCGACGAACTGATTGCCCGGCATTTCGTCGACGTGGGCCGGCCGCTGCGTTATTGCCAGCCGCGAGATCTCATGCAGCAGGTGCAGATTTACTGCGATTTCCACGACCTGCCGCTCGCCCTGACGAGCAAAGCGGTCGATGTGGCGGTGCAAAATTATTTCGCCGGGCTGTAGAGATCTAGTCGTTGACGCCGGGCGATTCAGTAGGACGGGCCTGCCGGCCCGTCCGGACTGCCCCATCGGACGAGGCATGAGTCCCGTCCTACGTGGTTGCCAGCGACTCGCGAGTGCCGTACAACGCGGCGGCGCTTCTGATCTCTGGCAAAACCTTACCCGCAATGCCCTCGGCTCCCCGCTCCTGGAAGGCTCTCCAGAACC
The DNA here is from genome assembly GCA_025459145.1 of Pirellulaceae bacterium. Taxonomy (GTDB): domain Bacteria; phylum Planctomycetota; class Planctomycetia; order Pirellulales; family Pirellulaceae; genus CAYLLN01. The sequence continues at coordinate 5,428 of JALORD010000124.1, forward strand.
AAATCTCCGCGTGCGACCGGTGCCCGCGTCTGCGGGAATACTGCCGGCAGATTGGCCAGGAGAAGCGGCGGGCCTTTCGCGATTGGGAATACTGGGCCCGGCCCGTGCCGAATTTCGGCGATGCTCCGGCACGCCTCCTCATCGTCGGACTCGCCCCAGCCGCCCATGGAGCCAACCGAACCGGGCGGATGTTCACCGGCGACAAGAGCGGTGAGTGGCTCTATCGTGCGCTCTTCAAAGCAGGCTTTGCCAACCAGGCGGAGTCGACCAGCCGCGAGGATGGTCTTCAACTTGAGGACTGTGCGATCACGGCGATCTGCCACTGCGCGCCTCCCGACAACAAGCCGACCGGAGAGGAAATCGCAAACTGCCAGCCGTGGCTCGCCGCGACGTTCGATTTCGTCCAGCCACGGGTGATTGTGGCCCTAGGCCAGATTGCCTGGAAAGGTGCGCTCGACGCCCTGCGCCAGCGGGGCTGGCTGCACGGCAAAGGTCCCGCCTTCGGACACGGCGCGCAATGTCCACTCGCGGATCAGCGGCGGCTGGTCGGCTCGTACCACCCCAGCCAGCAGAACACGTTCACAGGCCGGCTGACGGAGCCGATGTTCGATGCGGTATTCGCGACCGTGCGGCAACTGGTGGATGCGGCATGATCGCGGGCATGTCGACTCAAGCCTCGGGTGCGATCGGCCGGGGAATGCGTTCGGCATCGACGGCGACATAGACCACCTCGGCCTCGGTCAATTGATGGGCCTGGCCTTCGCGATCGGCCTCGACCGAAACGTGCACGGTGATCGACGTGCGACCAACCTTCGTGACGCGCGTCCAGTAGCTCACCACATCGCCGACAAACACCGGCCGATGAAACTCAACCCGATTGAGAGCGACGGTCACCAGCATGCGGGCCGGCCAACCTTGAGCGTGGATTTCGTGGTCGGCGCCGATCGCTCCGGCCAGGTCGATATGGCTCAGCAGCACGCCGCCGAAGATCGTCCCCGTGTGGTTGGTGTCGCGAGGCATCATCGCCGACTTGAGCGCCAGGTAGCGATCGGTGGGAAGCGAAAGCATCAGCAGCAACTCCACGGCTTGAGTTGGGAGATCCAGGTTTCGACAACTGCCCCAGCGTGCCCGCATCATCGCGGCGCGCGTGTCCGGCGGGAAGTGACCACTTCGATTGGGAAAACTGTCTGCAGCGCGCGGGGGAATTTTCGCCCGCGCGCATTTGCGCCGCAAATTGGTGACAAGTGAGACTTTCCGCACGTTTTCGCACAAATCCACAGCGCGATTCCGGCAATTCTGCGCCCTTTCCTATTGCCGGAATTCTATCTGCGAAATACTCTTAATTAGGAGAGGCAGTTGAATTGATCGGTTAGGGACCGGCCGACCCAACGACAGGATGTCCCGTTCCCCGCCTCACCTCTCGCCTCCACCCGAGTGCTCTTTCGCAAGTCCTTCTCGGCCCCTGCGAGCCTCCGCAGCGTGGCATTCTTTCCCGGGTGAGAGTGTTTGTCCTCCCGCGGCCCGAATGCAGCCTTTTGGCACACGAACTGCTCGCTGCGCAGTTGCGAGAAATGGTCGCTGTCGACCTTGTGAAAGTACGTGACCGAACCTCGGTCGTGTGCGAGTCGTCCAGTAACGTTTGAACCAACCACAAACAGCCGCCCGGCCCAGGCGACTGACTTAATGAAGGGGGGCTTGCCAGACGAACCAGCGAAGCCTTTGACAGCTCGTCGGCTCGCCTCCAACCCCTGGGGAGGAACAGAGAATGAGCAGTGGTCGCAAAATTATTGACCTGGTCGCCCAGCGTCAGGACCTCGACCAGTTCCGCCGCAAGAACTGGATCGGGACATTCGAGGACTACCTCGACTTGGTACGCAGCAAGCCTCAAGTGGCCCGCAATGCGTTCGAGCGGGTGTACGACATGATCATGTCGTACGGGACCGATGTCTACGAAGAGTCCCGTGGCGAAAAGCGGGTGCACTACCGGTTCTTCGACGATCCGGATAACGAGGGGCGGGACGCGGTGTTCGGCCTCGACGAATCGCTCGAATCGTTCGTCAACGCCCTCAAAAGCGCCGCCCAGGGCTATGGCATCGAAAAGCGGGTGCTCCTCCTGCACGGTCCCGTCGGCAGCAGCAAAAGCACCATCGCCCGCCAGGTAAAGCGGGGCCTCGAACGCTACTCGACGACCGACGACGGGGCTCTCTACTCGCTCGGCTGGGTCAGCGAAGACTCGGGTGACGTGCTCTGGTGCCCGATGCACGAAGAGCCGCTGCACCTCATTCCCGAGCGGTTCCGCGACGATGTGACCAGCAACTTGAACGCGGAGCGGGTCGAAGGGGAATACCGCGTCAAGATCGTCGGCGAGCTCTGCCCCTATTGCCGGTTCATGTACACCGAACGGCTGAAAAAGTACCAGGGAGACTGGACGCAGGTCATTCGCGACATCCGCGTAAAGCGGATCATTCTTTCGGAGCAGGACCGGATCGGCATCGGCACGTTCCAGCCGAAGGACGAGAAGAACCAGGACAGCACCGAGCTGACCGGCGATATTAACTATCGCAAGATCGCCGAGTACGGCAGCGACAGCGACCCGCGGGCCTTCAACTTCGACGGCGAGTTCAACGTCGCCAACCGCGGCGTGATCGAGTTTATCGAAGTGCTGAAGCTCGATGTGGCGTTCCTCTACGACCTGCTCGGCGCGAGCCAGGAACACAAGGTCAAACCGAAGAAGTTCGCCCAGACCGACATCGATGAGGTGATCATCGGCCACACCAATGAGCCCGAATATCGCCGCCTGCAGAACAACGAATTCATGGAGGCCCTCCGCGACCGGACGGTGAAGATCGATATCCCGTACGTCACGCGGCTGGCCGATGAGATCAAGATTTATGAAAAGGACTACAACCCCAAGAAGGTGAAGGGGAAGCACATTGCCCCCCACACGATCGAAATGGCGGCAATGTGGGCGGTGCTGACGCGGCTCGAACAGCCGAACAACGCCAGCCTCACGCTCCTGCAAAAGCTGAAGCTCTACAACGGTAAGACGCTGCCGGGCTTCACCGAAGAGAACATCAAGGAGATGCGGGAAGAATCGATCGGCGAGGGGATGCACGGCATCTCGCCCCGCTACGTGCAGGACAAGATTTCGAACGCCCTGGTCGCGCATCTCGATTCCCGCAGCATCAACCCGTTCATGGTGATGAACGAGCTCGAAGCGGGGCTCAAGCACCACTCGCTGATCACGAGCGAAGAGCTTCGCGGCCGCTACCGCGAACTGCTCGGCGTCGTGAAAGAGGAGTATGAGAACATCGTGAAAAACGAGGTTCAGCGGGCGATTGCGGCCGACGAAGACGCCCTCAAGCGGCTCTGCGGCAACTACATCGACAACGTCAAAGCCTATACCCAGCGGGAAAAGGTGCGCAACAAGTTCACCGGACAATTCGACGAACCGGACGAGCGGCTGATGCGGTCGGTCGAGGAAAAGATCGATATTCCCGACAGCCGGAAGGACGATTTCCGCCGCGAGATCATGAACTACATCGCGGCCCTGATGATGGACGGCAAGACGTTCGACTACAAGTCGAACGAACGGCTGTACAAGGCCCTGCAGCTCAAGCTGTTCGAGGACCAGAAGGACACGATCAAGCTGACCAGCCTGGTAAGCCAGGTGGTCGACAAGGACACCCAGGCCAAGATCGACGTCGTGAAGAGCCGCCTGATCCGCGACTTCGGCTACGACGACGAGAGCGCGACGGACGTCCTGAACTATGTGGCGAGCATTTTTGCCCGGGGAGATGTGAAGAAGAAATAAGGAGTGGCTAGTGCTAGTGACTAGTGCTGGTGTTGGGCGCCTGTCCCTCCACTAGCCATCAGCCACTAGCCACAAGCCACCAGCACTTTCCCACTATGGTTATGAAAATCGACCGCGACGCGTCGCGGTTTAAACAGATCGTTCGCGGGAAGATACGCGAGAACCTGCGAAAGTATGTGACGCACGGCGAGATGATCGGCCGCAAGGGGCAGGATCTCGTAAGCATTCCGTTGCCGCAACTCGACGTGCCGCACTTCCGCTACGGCCAAAACGGCCGCGGCGGCGTGGGCCAGGGCGAGGGAGAAGTCGGACAGCCGATCGCCTCGGGCGATCCTGACGGCGAGGGCCAGGGACAGGCGGGCAGCGAATCCGGCCAGCACGTCCTGGAAGTCGACATTTCGCTCGAGGAACTGGCGGCGATTCTCGGCGACGAACTGCAATTGCCGCGGATCGAGCCCAAGGGAAAGGCCAACATCGAGCAGGACAAGGTCCGTTATACGAGCGTCAAGCGGATCGGCCCGGAGTCGCTCCGGCACAAGCGGCGGACCTATGTCGAGGCGCTCAAACGCCAGCTTTCCGAGGGAACCTATAGGCCCGCTGACCCGCGCGTGATTCCCTACAAGGACGACCGCCGCTACCGCTCGTGGGAGAGCGTTCCCGAACCGGTCGCCAACGCCGTGATCATCTACATGATGGACGTCAGCGGCTCGATGACCGACGAGCAGAAGGAGATCGTCCGGACCGAATCGTTCTGGATCGACGCCTGGCTCCGCAGCCAGTATCAGGGCCTCGAGCGGCGGTACATTATCCACGACGCGGCGGCCAAGGAAGTCGACGAACACACGTTCTATCACACCCGCGAAAGCGGCGGCACGCGAATCAGCAGCGCCTACAAGGTCTGCCAGGAGTTGATTAAGAACAACTTCGATCCGGCCGAGTGGAACATCTACTGCTTCCAGTTTTCCGACGGCGACAACTGGGGTGAAGACAACCGCCAATCGATGGGCATTCTCCGCGAAACGCTGCTGCCGGCCTGCAACCTGTTCTGCTACGGCCAGGTCGAAAGCCCCTACGGCAGCGGCGAATTCTACCGCGTCCTGGAAGATGCCTTCGGCACCGAACACGAAACGCTGGTCCTCTCGGAGATCGAAAACAAAGAGGGGATTTACGAATCGATCAAAACGTTTCTGGGAAAGGGGAAGTGACGAAGGACGAAGTACGAATGTCGAAGGAAGCACGAATACCTAATGACGAAGCGCACGATTCACACTCGTGCTTCGTGTTTAGTCATTCCCTCGACATTTGACTTTCGACATTCGACATTCTACGACATGGCCGCCCTCCACCGTTTTCGTTCGCTGACTCCCGAAATGGCCGAGATTCAGGGCCAGATGGAGGAGCATGCGCGCCGGTACGGGCTCGATTTTTTCACCACAATCTTCGAAGTCGTCGATCACGACCAGTTGAGTGCGGTGGCGGCCTATGGCGGCTTTCCCACCCGCTACCCGCACTGGCGGTTCGGCATGGAGTACGAGCAGCTCAGCAAGGGCTACTCCTACGGGCTGCAAAAGATCTATGAGCTCGTGATCAACAACGACCCCTGCTACGCCTACCTGCTGGGGAGCAACACGATCACCGACCACAAGCTCGTGATGGCCCACGTTTACGGCCACTGCGACTTCTTCAAGAACAATGCCTGGTTCGCGCCGACCAATCGCAAGATGATCGACGAGATGGCCAACCACGGCAATCGCATTCGCGACTACATGGATCGGTTTGGCGTCGAAGAGGTCGAGACGTTTATCGACGCCTGCCTGAGCATCGAGGACCTGATCGACATCTACTCGCCGCACATCAAGCGCCGCGACGACCCGACACCCTACGCCTTTGCGGCGGCCCTGGAAGAAGAAGCCGTCGAGCCGACTGCCACCCGGTTCCAGGCCAAGCGGTACATGGATTCGTTCGTCAATCCGCGGGGGGCGATGGCCGAGGAACTCGAGCGGAAGAAGCTCGAGCAGCAGAAGAAGGAGAACTTCCCGGCGGAGCCGCAGCGCGACGTGATGCTGTTCCTGCTGGAGCACGCGCCGCTCAAGCCTTGGCAGCTCGATGTACTCGCGATCATCCGCGACGAGGCGTATTACTTCGCCCCGCAGGGTCAGACCAAGATCATGAACGAAGGCTGGGCCACCTACTGGCACAGCACGATCATGACGCGGCACGGCATGGCTGATTCCGACCTCATCTGCTACGCCGATCACTGCGCCGGCACGCTCGCCGGCTCGCGGACGCGGCTGAACCCCTACAAGCTGGGCGTTGAGCTGTTTCGCGATATCGAGGACCGCTGGAACCGCGGGGCGTTCGGCGAAGAGTTCGAATCGTGCGACGACTATCAGGCCATGCGCAATTGGGACAAGAAGCTCGGCGCCGGCCGCGACAAGATCTTCGAAGTTCGCCGGATCCACAACGACCTGACGTTTATCGACGAATTCCTGACGCTCGATTTCTGCCGCCGGCACAAGC